>JAJRQX010000013.1 GCA_024280065.1 Aquificota bacterium | reverse complement strand
GATAGGTGTTGATCCGCTGGACACCTATTTAAACAAGCAGAGGATCATAGACCTCGCCCTTGAGGTGGGTGCGGACGCTATACACCCTGGATACGGCTTTTTGGCGGAGAACGCCGAGTTTGCAAGGATGTGTGAGGAAGCCGGGATAACCTTCATAGGTCCACCCTGGCAGGTTATAGAGCTTATGGGAGACAAGGCTCGCTCCAAGGAGGTCATGAAGAAGGCGGGGGTTCCCGTCGTCCCCGGATCGGAGGGTGTCCTCAGGAACCTTGAGGAGGCCAAGAAAATAGCCAGGGAGATAGGGTATCCAGTTCTCCTGAAGGCGACAGCAGGCGGCGGAGGTAGGGGTATAAGGATATGCAGGAACGAAGAAGAGCTCGTTAAGAACTACGAGAGTGCTACAAGGGAGGCGGAGAAGGCCTTCGGGTGCGGAGACCTGCTCCTTGAGAAGTATATAGAGAACCCAAAGCACATAGAGTTTCAGGTCCTGGGGGACAAGCACGGAAACGTGATACACCTCGGGGAGAGGGACTGCTCTATACAGAGGAGGAACCAGAAGCTCGTAGAAATAGCCCCTTCTCTGCTCCTTGATGACGAGAAGAGGAGATACTACGGAGAGATAGTGAGAAGGGCAGCCAAGGAGATAGGCTACTACAACGCTGGTACCATGGAGTTCATAGCTGACGAGGAGGGCAACCTCTACTTCATAGAGATGAATACCCGTATCCAGGTGGAGCATCCTGTAACGGAGATGGTGACGGGCATAGATATAGTCAAGTGGCAGATAAGGATAGCCGCGGGAGAAGAGCTGAAATACAGACAGGAAGATGTAAGCTGGAACGGCTACTCAATAGAGGTCAGGATAAACGCGGAAGACCCCAAGAACAACTTCGCCCCCTCCACAGGTGTTATAGAGAGGTACTACGTTCCCGGCGGTTTCGGTATAAGGGTTGAGCACGCAGCTTCAAGAGGCTTTGAGGTCACGCCTTACTACGACTCCCTGATAGCAAAACTGATAGTATGGGCTCCCGAGTGGGAGATAGCGGTTGACAGGATGAGGGCAGCTCTTGAGACATACGAGATAACAGGTGTCAAAACCACCATACCGCTCCTGATCAACATAATGAAGGAACCGGATTTCAGGGCCGGCAGGTTCACAACCAGGTATCTTGAAGAGCATCCCGAGGTATTTGAGTATAAAGAGCACAGGGATAAGGAGGATTACGTTGCGTTCATATCCGCTGTTATAGCCAACTATCATGGACTATAAATTTGAGAGGAGGTGGTGCTTATGATAGAGGTTGTTGAGGAGATCAGGGAGAAACTCAACGAGTTCAAAAACAAAGGTGTAAAGAAGAGGATACTGATAACAGACCTCACGCCGAGGGACGGCCAGCAGTGTAAGCTGGCAACCCGTGTGAGGACGGATGACCTGCTGCCTCTTTGCGAGAAGCTGGACAAGTGTGGTTTTTATGCGGTTGAGGTCTGGGGAGGAGCTACCTACGACGTTTGCCTAAGATATCTAAAAGAGGACCCTTGGGAGAGGTTGAGACGCATCAAAGAGGTCATGCCGAACACCAAACTCCAGATGCTCTTCAGGGGCCAGAACATAGTAGGTTACAGGCCGAGGTCCGACAAGGTGGTGAAGAAGTTTGTAGAGAAAGCTATAGAAAACGGGATAACCGTATTCAGGGTTTTTGACTCCCTGAACGATAACAGGAACATAGAGGTGGCTGTGAAGGCAATAAAGGAGTTCGGGGGAGAGGTTCATGCTGAGATAAGCTACACGAGATCCCCCGTTCACACCTATGAGAGGTGGATGGAGTACGCGAAAGAACTTGCGGAGATGGAGCCGGACTGGATCTCCTTCAAGGACGCCACCGGCATAATGCAGCCCCTTGAGTGCTACCTGATCATAAAGGGCATAAAGGAGGCGACGGAGGGCAAGATACCCGTTCTACTTCACAACCATGATATGAGCGGTATGGCGACCATAAACCACATGATGGCTGTCCTCGCAGGCGTTGATATGCTTGATACTGTCCTCTCACCCCTGGCCTTTGGTTCTTCACACCCTGCTACGGAGACTATAGTTGCTGCTCTCCAGGACACACCCTTTGACACTGGTCTTGACCTCGCCAAGATATCCGAAGCTGCGGAGGAAGCCAAGAAGATCAAGAAGAAGTATAGGAAGTATGAGACCGAATATGCAGGTGTTAACGCCAAGGTTCTGATCCACAAGATACCCGGCGGTATGATATCCAACATGGTCGCTCAGCTTGCCGAGGCGAATGCCCTTGACAAGATAGAGGAGGCCCTTGAGGAGGTCCCAAGGGTTGAGGCTGACCTCGGATACCCGCCCCTGCTCACCCCTTCCTCTCAGATAGTCGGCGTCCAGGCGGTTCTCAACGTCATAACGGGAGAGAGATACAAGACCATAACCAAGGAGGTGAGGGACTACGTTGAGGGCAAATACGGGAAGCCTCCCGGACCCATATCCAAGGAGCTGGTGGAGAAGATCTTAGGCCCCGGTAAGGAACCTGACTTCTCCATAAGACCGGGAGACCTCGCTGACCAGGAGGAGTGGGAGAAGGCTGAAAGGGAGCTTGAGCAACTTCTGGGAAGGAAGCCAAGCGACGAAGAGATACTCCTCTACATACTCTTCCCCATGCAGGCCAAAGAGTTTCTCATAGCCCGTGAGAAGGGAGAGCTCCACCCAGAGCCCATAGAGGAGATACCTGAGGTCGCGGAGACGGAACCGGGCAAGGTTCCAGGAGCAGCACCCGTTGAGTTTGAGGTCATATACCACGGTGACAGGTTCAGGGTTAAGCTGGAGGGTGTTTCCGTTGAG
>JAJRQX010000180.1 GCA_024280065.1 Aquificota bacterium | reverse complement strand
ATTGAGATAGTGGACATCTCCGAAGAGTACTACGATATAGTCCTCAACCCCAAGTTCGGCTACGGAAAGAATGTGAACCCATGTGTTGACTGCAGGATATTCATGCTGAAGAAGGCAAAGGAGATAATGGAGAGGGAGGGATACCACTTTGTTGTTACCGGGGAAGTCCTCTACCAGAGACCTATGAGCCAAACTCCTGAAAGACTGAAGCTCATAGAAAAAGAGGCTGGGCTTGAGGGCTACATCCTAAGACCTCTCTCCGCCAAAGTTCTACCTCCCACTGTACCCGAGATAAAGGGGTGGGTTGACAGGTCAAGACTTTTGGGAATAAAGGGAAGAAGCAGGAAGGTTCAAATAGCCTTGGCCAGAAAATACGGACTTGAATACGAACAGCCAGCGGGGGGTTGTTGCTACCTCACTGACGAGACCTACGCCGCCCGTTTCAAAGAGGCCTTCGCGGTTGAGGGAAGGATAACGAGGGACGATCTTATACTCTTTGCTGTCGGGAGACATATAAGGCTTCCTTCAGGAGTGAAGCTGATAGTCGCGAGGAACGAGGGAGAGGTAAACTTCCTGAAGGGCTTTAAGAACAGATACGGCTACGCCTACAGAAAGGACGGAAAGGGAACCTTCGCCCTCATAAAGGGGACACCCACCGAGGAGGACCTCCAGATCATAGCGGATATCATAGCGAGATACTCAAAGAGGGAACAATGTGAAGTATGTATGAAAGTAGGAGAAAGGGAGATAACCCTTATAGGGACACCTGCGGATGACAGTTTCATAGAACGGTTTAAGATCTATCACAGAGAGGGAGCCAAGAGATGAAGCTGGAAGATATAAAGCCGGACGTGATTCACGATGTTACGGGAACTTTCTGTCCGGTTCCCGTTGCGGAAACCGCAAAGCAGATAAAGAGTATGAAGATAGGTCAGGTGCTTGAGCTTATAGCGGACGACCCGGGTGTAGTGGAGGACATACCCGCCTGGTGCAGGTCCACAGGTCAGGAGTTCTTAGGTATGTATGAAGAGGATGGTGAGTATCATCTCTTCGTGAAGAAGGTGAGGGAGTTACCATGACCCAGGTCAAGATAACCGAGGATATGTTCATCAAAGACCTCCTTGAAGTTTTTCCCGAGAGCAGGGAGATCCTGATGAAACACGGGCTTTCAAAAGTGGCGGAACTCGGTGTGGAGGACATAGTCCTTGACAAGCTCACCCTGAAAGGCCTCCTCAGACTTGGCGGACTGGGAGGGAGTGAGATCACCAGAGTGGTTCAGGAAATCCAGGAACTTTATAATAAAAAGCTGGAGGAGATGTGATGGCTGGGAGAGAGTACGATGAGGTTGAAAGGGTCTTGGAGAGGATCAGACCCGCCTTGAAAGACCATCAGGGAAGCCTCAAACTTGTCAGGATCAAGGATGGTGTGGTTTACCTCCAGTTTGAAGGAGGCTGTTCCGACTGTCCCGTGGTTGACGTCTCCCTGAAGAGTGTTGTGGACATCGCGATCAAAGGTAATTTGGGTTGGGTAAAGAGGGTTGAGATCCTCCCGAGCAAGATCAACCTCGCATGACCATAACGGGAAAGGCGGAGGTATTCGGGGTAATAGGATACCCCGTAAGGCATTCCCTTTCTCCCGTATTCCAGAACGCAGCCTTCTCACACTTAGGTATTGAGGCGGTTTACGTCCCCTTTGAGGTGAGACCGGAGGATCTCAGAGATGCACTTGAGGGTCTGAGAAGGGCAGGTGTTAAAGGCCTTAACGTCACCATACCCCACAAGGAGGCGGTCCTTGATATAGCAGACCAGGTCTCGGAGGAGGTTAGGGACATAGGAGCTGCCAACACCCTCGTGTTTTCGGAGGAAGGCGTGAAGGCCTACAACACGGACTGGATAGGGTTCTTAAGGGCTGCTGAGGAGATAACGGACCTTGAAGGGAAAGAGGTCCTCCTCCTGGGGGCTGGGGGTTCGGCGAGGGCTGTTGCCTACGCCTTAAAGAGAAAAGGTTGCAGGGTCTTTCTGTGGAACAGGACTAAGGCTAAAGCCGAACTCCTCGCGGAGAGGTTCGGACTGGAGGTGGTGGGTTCTCCGGAGGAGGTTATAGGGTCCGTCGGTATCATCGTGAACACAACTAGTGTCGGCCTAAGTGACGAAGGGACCATCTTTGATTACTCCCTGATCAGACAGGACCAGGTGGTCATAGACCTGATCTACAGGGACACACCCCTCATAAAGGCTGCCAGGGAGAGAGGTTGTTCCCATCAGAACGGCTTCCCCATGCTACTACATCAGGGAGCCGAGAGTTTCAGGATATGGACCGGGTGTGAACCACCCCTTAAGGTTATGGTAAGGTCCCTGATCCCTTACGGATACCCTAAAGATTACCCCAGAACTCCCTTGAGAACTTAGAGGCGGCCTCTTTAAGGGCCTTGATCACTATGCCGTCTTTTGAAGGTAGCTTGTCAGTCCTCTTCATACCCTTGGAGCACTGGTTAGCCTTTGACCTTCCTGTGTAAACGCCTGCAAGGACAACATTTCCACCCTTCGTCTCGGATACCCTGGCGGATACGGACACCTTGGCGGATCTCCTAACGCAGACCTTGTCCTCCTTGGTATAGGTCTTTTCCTTATAGCTCACGGAAACAGGCTCAACCACGACGACGAGGTCCACGTCCGACTCCCTGCCTATCCTCACTATCTCCTCCGGAGACCCCGACCTTACCTTCTGGACATCCTTCCTGGTTATGAGAACAACGTCAACTCTCTCCCTCGTTATGGTCTCCCTTATAGCCCTGGTGAGGGGTTGCTTCAGAAGGGAGGCCTCAAACTCCCTAACCGCCAGCTTTTGGTAACCTACATCAACATTCCTGTTCTCAAGAAGAACTACCTTGACTCTGAGGGTTGTCTTTCCAACCAACTTGTGTATAGGGGTCTTGGTCGTGGTGGCACAACCGAGAAGAAACAGAACCGTCAGGATCAGGAAGACCTTTAACCTCATAACCCATCTAATATTTTAGCAGAGGCTTATAATTATCATGATGGGAGATATATACGCCCTCGGCGTAAACTTCAAAACCGCT
>JAJRQX010000179.1 GCA_024280065.1 Aquificota bacterium | reverse complement strand
GATGTACTTAACTATCCTCGTTTCCTTCATAGCTAAGGGGCGGAGGGCCCGCCCTCAGCCTATATAATCCTTCATGGCCTCACAGGCCTTCATAGCTTTTTCAAACCTTGCGTTGATGACCTCCCAGTTCAGGTTCTTCAGGACCGCATCCACATAGGGGGGTCTCTTGTTCTTGTAATCCACATAGTAGGCGTGCTCGTAAGTGTCAATAACTATTATGGGTATGAAGCCGTGCAGGTTGTAGACGTTATGTGCGTCAAGGCCGTTTATAACGAGTCTACCCGAGAAGAGATCAAGACCCAAGACCGCCCACCCTCTGAAAGCTATTGCTGTTGCCTTGAGCTCCTCAAGGCAGGCATCCCAGGAACCGAAGTCCTCCTCAACCTTCTTTCTGAAGGCCTCGGAAGGCTCCCCCTTTTTACCAAGATGGCCGAAGTACAGCTCGTGCAGAACTATACCCATGTAGTTGAAGGTCTCCTCAACCTTAAGTTCCCTGAACTCGGAGTAGTTCTGGTTGGCCTTTCCCCTGTCGGAGAAAACCGTGTCTGCGAGCTTCTCCTGGATCTCGTTGTACTTGGTAACATAACCCTTATAGTGGGCCTCAAAGTGGGGTTCGATCTGGTCATTAGATATACCCTCAAGGTTCTTGGGCTTAAGATGGTCTCTTGGTGTGAGTTTGTGGACCGCCATGGGCCACCTCCTTCAGGTTTTCCGAGAATTATACCACCTAAGGTAAAGTACGTTTCTATGAGATCAAGCAGGCAGGAGGGTTAGAATTTCCTTATGAAGGTCTCGGACGTAGGCGAGTTCGGCCTCATAGAGAGGATAGCGGAGATCCTCGGTGAGGATTTTGGTGATGATTGTGCTGTCGTTGAACACCTGGAGGGGAAGATCCTGCTCACCGTAGACGTCCTTGTGGAGGACGTCCACTTTCTCAGAAGATACCCTCCGGAGACAGTGGGTTGGAAAGCCATCTCCGTGAACGTGAGCGATGTGGTCGGAAACGGTGGACATCCAAGGTGGGTGCTAGTCTCCCTTATAGTCCCTCCTGACCTTGATGTCAGCTACGTTGAAGGTGTGTACAGGGGTATAGCCAAGGCTTGTGAGTTCTACGGTTGCAAAGTGGTGGGTGGGAACATGTCCAGGGGGGAAAAGATCGTGGTTGACGTCTCCCTGGTAGGTGATAGCGTGAAGCCTGTAGGCAGGAGAGGAGCCAGACCTGGAGATCTCCTCTTCGTATCCGGGACCCTCGGAGACGCAAGGGCTGGCCTTGAGCTCTTACTCATGAACAGGAAAGATTACGAGGACTTTGAGCTGAGGCTTATGGAGAAGCACCTGAGGCCAACCGCCAGGATAGATTACGTTAGGCATATACAGAAGTACGCCACTGCGAGCATGGACGTGAGCGACGGCCTTGTTGCGGATGCGAACCACCTCTCTGAGAGGAGTGGGGTGAGGATAGACATAGATAGCTCAAAGCTACCCATATCAGAAGATCTGAGGAAGTTCTGTCGGAAATACGGCAGGGACCCCCTGGACTACGCTCTATTCGGTGGTGAGGACTATCAGGTGATCTTCACACAGCCAGAGACCAGGTGGAACCCTTTCATGGACATGACACCCATAGGCAGGGTCTCTGAAGGAAGCGGTGTTTACGTAGACGGGGAGAGAAAGGAAGGAGGCCACAGACACTTTTAGCTAAACTTTTACCATGGCGGGTTTCTTGGAGAAGGTCCTATATGAGAAGAGAAGAACACTCAGGAAGGACAGGGAATACGTTAGGGCCCTTGAGAAGATGGTGGCTGAAGCAGAACCTCCGAAGGACCTTCTATCCATACTCCGCAGTCCACAGCCGAGGATAATAGCTGAGGTGAAGAAGGCATCTCCTTCTGCAGGCAGGATAAGGGATGTAAGACCCTCCGATCAGGCGAAAACCTACGAAAGGTGCGGAGCGGTTGCCGTTTCCGTCCTCACCGAGGAAGCCTTCTTCAGCGGTTCCCTTGAGGACCTGAAGGAGGTAAGTTCCGTAGTGGACATACCCGTGATCAGAAAGGACTTCCTCACAGACAGGGTCCATCTTCTTGAGGCGAGGGCCTTCGGTGCAGATTCGGTCCTCCTGATAGTCAGGATCTTGAGCGATAAGGATCTCAGGGACATGATCTCCTTCTCCATAGAGCTGGGCATGAGGCCCATCGTTGAGGTCTTCTCCTACGAAGAGGCCCTTAGGGCCCTTGAGGCTGGAGCTGAGATCATAGGCGTAAACGCGAGAGACCTTGATACCCTTAAGCTGGACCTAAGGGTAGTTGAAGATCTAATACCCAGGATCAGGAAGCTCGGGGTAAGGTGTCTCATAGGTGAGAGCGGTGTGGAGAGGAGGGATCAGGTGGAGAAGCTAGTTTACTTAGGTGCGGATGCCCTACTCGTAGGTACCGCCCTGATGAGGAGCGAGGACCCCTGCTCCAAGCTGAGGGATCTCAGAGGCACAGGTTAGCCGTGAGAAGTATAATTAAAAAATGGAGGAGATACTATGAAGAACAACAGCTCTCTTGATATCCATCTCCTTGAGGAGATGACCCAGCTTGAATACTTCCTTGTGAAGAAGCCGATGAACTCCCCAGAGTTCTGGGGGGAGTGGCAGGAGAAGTTCGGAAAGGCGACCCTTGCCAAGGTGGCCCTCAGGAAGATCTCCAAGACAAGGAAGCTCTCCCACGAGGAGTATATGAAGCTCAGGACTATGATGAGCGTCTATGATGAGATCCTGAGATACCTGAAACAGCTCAAGGACACGGCCCTCAGCCTCAAGGGTGTGGTTACCAGCTACCCAAACGTGGAGATAGACGACGAGGACATGGACACGGAGATCTGATATGTTAGAGGGGTTTCAGGAGATAACGGACAAGGACTTCTATGAGAAGGTCATGGCCTCTGAGACGCCTTCCGTTGTGGTCTTTACATCTCCGGATAACCCTCAAAACGGGACCGTACTGGACCTTTTCAGGAGGTATCTTACCGAGTACGCTGGAAAGATAAACTTCTTCTACATGGACGTCACCAAGAACACCTCATTTGAGGACTTCGGTCTGTTCAACTTCCCGGCCATACTGTACTTCAGGGACACAATGGAGCTTGAGAGGCACGATTTCATACCGAGCGAGGACATGGTGGACCATGCGATAAAACGTCTCCTAAGGATAGCATGAGGATACTCTGGGCTCCATGGAGAAGACACTATGTGGAAACGGTGGACGATCAGGAGGGATGTTTCCTCTGCGATGCGGCTTCACAGCCCCCGGAGAAGTGGAGGGAGGCGCTCGTCCTCTACAGAGGTGAGAGGAGCTTCATAATTCTCAACAAGTATCCCTACAACTCAGGTCACCTGATGATAGTCCCCTTAAAGCACACCGGAAATTACGAGGACCTTGACACGGAAACTGTCCTTGAGATGGACAAGCTCCTCAGGGTTTCTCTGAAGGTCCTCAGGGAAGTCTTCAAGCCCCATGGGTTCAACATAGGCTACAACATAGGCAGGCCGGCAGGAGCAGGCCTTGAGACTCACATACACATGCATGTGGTCCCGAGATGGAACGGAGATACCAACTTCATGCCTGTGGTAGCTGGAACCAAGGTTATATCCCAAGACCTCCTATCTACCTATGACAGGCTGAAGGAGGTCCTGTCAAGGGAAGGTCTATGAAACTCCTTGAAATTAGAAATCTGAACCTTTGGTATGGAAACGTTCACGCGCTTAAAGGAGTGAACCTCACCTTAGAGAAGGGGGAGATACTCTGCATAGTAGGCGAGTCCGGTTCAGGGAAGTCGTCAATACTCTACTCAATAATGGGTCTCCTGCCGGAGAACGCTGAGGTTGAGGGGGAGATCCTGTTTGAGGGTGTGAACCTGCTTGAGCTCTCGGAAGAAGAGATGAGGGAACTTAGGGGTAAGGAGATATCCATGATATTTCAGGAACCTTCCGCCTACCTTGACCCTCTGTTCACCGTCGGTGTTCAGATAGGGGAGACCCTGACCGCCCACCTCCCTGTCTCCGGAGGTGAGAAGAGGAGAAAGGTTATAGAGTCGATGAGGAGGGCGGGTATACCGAAACCCGAGGAGAAGGCGGGCATGTATCCTCATCAGCTCTCTGGAGGTTTAAAGCAGAGGGTCTGCATAGCTTCGGCGATAATATGCGAACCAAAGGTCATACTCGCCGATGAGCCCACAACAGCCCTGGACGTCTCCATACAGAAGAGGATCCTCAACCTGTTCAGAACCATGAAGGAGGAGGGCAGATCCGTGATACTTGTCACCCACGACTTCGGTGTTGTAGCGGAGGTGGCGGACAGGGTCGTGGTCCTGAGGGAAGGAAGGGTTGTTGAAGAGGGGGATGTGAACAGGGTCTTTGACTCACCCAAGGACGAGTATACGAGGATGCTCTTAGAAGCTATTTAGGGAAAGAACTTCTTGAACCCCTCTATTATCTTGTCAACGTTGACCTCGTACGTTCCCTTGGCTATCTGCTCCTTTATGGCTTGAACCTTCTTGGACAGGTCCTCGTAGTCCGCCTCTAAAGCCCTTCTGACCTCAGGAGATATCTCAACCATGTTCTTCCCCTGGGTCTCCTTTACTTCGGAAACCTCCTTCCTCCTTACCTTCCTATCGGCCTCAAGAGCCTGGTTTATGAGCCTGCTTAAGCTTACCCTGTCTATCATCCCAGTTTATAGTATCGTCCCTTTCAGGGAAATTTTCAATATAACGGTAGGCTTCCGGTATGGCCTCTATAAGGTCGGTCGCCCTCAGGCTTTCCGTGTGTGTATTCCTCTCCACTATCTCACCAGCGATCCCGTGGAGGATCACACCGGTTTTAAGGGCCTCCTCCGGGTCCATACCCTTACCCATGAGAGCGGTCAGAATTCCCGACAGAACATCACCGGCACCACCCTTGGCCATAGCCGGTGTTCCCCTGGTGGACACCCAGGCTGTTCCCTCGGGTGTCCCTATGACCGTCCTCGCCCCCTTCAGTACTATGTAGCACCCCCACTCTTCTGCAAAACTTCTGGCAACCTCAATCTGGTTGAACGTGATCTCGTCAACAGGCAGACCGGTCAGTCTTGAGAACTCACCTATGTGAGGTGTCAGTACGGTGGGAGCTTTCCTGTGCTTCAGAACTTCGGGACCAAGGTCCGCAAGGTTGTTCAGCCCGTCCGCGTCTATTATCATTGGCTTCTCCCATCCCTCCAGGAGGTCCCTAACTATGTCCTGCCCTTCCTCGTATCTGTCCATGCCCATACCGAGGGTCAGGATGGAGAACCTTTCCTGAAGTTCCAGTATCCTCTCCACAGAGAAGTAGGAGAGCCTGTCCCCTCCGGGCAAGGGAAGTGTCATCTCCTCTATGAGAAGCGACTCAGCCACGCTGTAGAGGTCCTCAGGTACACCGACCGTAACGAGCCCCGCTCCCGTTCTCGTTGCTGCCTTACCTGCCATAACGACGGCACCCACCTTCCCCCTGCTCCCACCCACTATGAGGATGTGCCCCTCTTTTGTCTTGTAGGTGTCCGGCTCTCTACTGGGTAGGGTAAGGGCTGAGACCTTTATAAGCTCCCTTCTTATACCCTCGGCGAGGTGGTCGGGTATAGATATGTCAACAACCCTAACCTCACCGCATCTCTTCGCCGCCGGGAAGAGAACGTGACACACCTTCGGGAACTGGAAGGTGACCGTAAGCACAGCCCTGACGGAGGGTTCAAATACCCTGCCTGTGTCCGCCGATAGGCCTGATGGAACGTCCACCGAAACGACCGGAACACCCGAGAGGTTGATCTCCTCTATGACCTGGGCTGCCTTTCCCTCGGCGGGAGGTTTGAAGCCTGTTCCGAAGAG
>JAJRQX010000178.1 GCA_024280065.1 Aquificota bacterium | reverse complement strand
TCTCAGATACCTCAAGGAGGACCCCTGGGAGAGGTTGAGGAAGTTCAAAGACGTTGCAAAGAATACCAAACTGGAGATGCTCCTGAGGGGCCAGAACATAGTGGGCTACAGACACTACCCCGACGATGTGGTAGAGGCCTTCGTGAAGAAGGCTTACGATAACGGCATAGAGGTCTTCAGGATCTTTGATGCCCTAAACGACACACGTAACATGAGGAAGTCCATAGAGACCGCAAAGAAGGTGGGTGCTATAGTTAAGGGCGTCCTCTCCTACGCCATAAGCCCGGTTCACACAGTTGAATATTACGTCAGGATAGCCAGGGAGCTCGTTGACATGGGTGCGGACATAATATCCATTAAAGACCAGGCGGGACTGCTCTCTCCCAAGATGGCCTACGACCTCGTGTCCGCATTAAAGTCCGAGTTTCCCGACTACCCCGTCCACCTTCATACCCAGACAACGGCGGACCTTGCGGAGATGGCTCAGCTCAAGGGCATAGAGGCGGGTGCTGACATGATAGATACCTCCTTCTACTCCCTCTCCTGCCAGACCTCACACCCTCCGGGGGAGACGATGATATACGTCCTCAGGGAGTTCGGCTACAAGGTTAACGTTGATGCGGAGCTTTACAAGAAGGCGGGAGACCTTTTCAGGGAGATAAGGAAGAAGTATGAGAAGTATGATGTCCTTCCCCCTTATCCCGATGTAGGCGTCCTCATACACCAGATACCCGGTGGTATGATAACCAACTTCATAAACCAGCTAAGAGAGCAGAACCTTGAGGACAAGCTGGAGGAGGTCCTTAAAGAGGTCACACGGGTAAGGGAGGACCTCGGTTACCCGCCCCTGGTCACGCCGACCTCCCAGATAGTCGGGACGCAGGCCTTCATGAACGTCATACACGGTGAGAGGTATAAGGTGGTCACCAAAGAGACCAAGGACTACGTCAAAGGTCTCTACGGCAGACCTCCAGCACCCATAAAGGAGGAGGTCCTCAGGAAGATACTGGGCGATGAGGAACCTATCTACCACATAAGACCTGCGGACCTCCTTGAGCCCGAGCTTGAGAAGATAAGGGAGGAGGCGAAGCAGGCGGGGGCGAGAACGGAGGAGGACATCATATCCTACGCACTTTTCCCTGTGGTTGCGAAGGAGTTCTTTGAGTGGAGGGAGAAGGCGGAGAGGGGAGAGGTCTCTCCCGTCCCCGTTGAGGAGGTGGACACCCGGGAAGCTCCACAGAAGGCGCCCGTTGAGTTCAACATAACGGTTCACGGGGAGCAGTATCACGTCCAGATAGCGGGGAGGGGAGAGGAGACAGCCGGTGGCAGGACCTTCTTCATAAGGCTGGACGGCAGACTTGAGGAGGTTGTTCTTCAGCCCATAAGGGAGGTAGAGGTCTCAGGGGCCAGCTACGAGCTGTCCGAGGGCGCTCCCGTAAAGCCGAAGAGACCGAAACCGAGGGACGTGGGTGACATAACCTCTCCTATATCTGGTAAGGTGGTGAACATAAAGGTGAGCGTCGGTCAGGAGGTCAGGGAGGGAGACGTCGTCTTAGTTGTTGAGGCCATGAAGATGGAGAACGAGATCCACAGCCCTATAGACGGTGTGGTTGAGGAGATCCTCGTGAGCGTGGGGGAGGACGTTAACCCGGACGAGGTCCTCATAAGGATAAAGCCGAAGAGGAGATGATCAGGATAGCCCTGCCCAGAGGAAGACTGCTCAGGGAGACCGTTGAACTGCTCCTCTCAAGGGGCGTCCTGAAGGAAAGGGTGGAGGAAGGTAGGAGGCTGACCATAAGGGTGGGCGATGCCGAGATTTACCTCGTCAAGCCCTTTGATGTCCCGGTATATGTGGAGAGAGGGGTGGCGGACTTAGGTGTCTGCGGTATGGATGTCCTCTTGGAGCTTAAGCCCAGCGTTTACAGGCTCCTTGACTTAGGTATAGGGGTGTGCAGGATATCGGTAGCGGGCAGGCCAGAGGCGGTTGAGCTGTACAGGAGGTCAAGCCACCTGAGGGTGGCAACCAAGTATCCCAACATATCTAAGGACTTTTTCAGATCAAAGGGTGTGGAGATAGACCTATTAACGCTGAACGGTTCCGTAGAGCTTGCCCCTGTTTTAGGTCTTTCAGACCTCATAGTTGACCTGGTCCAGACGGGAAGGACCTTGAAGGAAAACGGTCTTGTGGAGATAGAGGAGATAGCGAGGTCTACAGCATGGCTCATATGCAACAGGGCAAGCCTCAGGAACAGAAGGGAGGAGGTCCTTGAGGTTATGGAGAAACTCTCCTAAACTCCGGCCCTTGCCATCTCCACAAACTCCTTGAAGAGATAGTAGGAGTCGTGGGGTCCGGGAGAGTTCTCCGGGTGATACTGGACGGCAAAGACGGGAAGGTCCCTGTGCTTTATACCCTCAACCGTTCCATCAAGGAGGTTCACGTGGGTCACCTCAACATCAGGAGGTAGAGAGTCAGGGTCTATGGCGAAGTTGTGGTTCTGGGCTGTTATCTCTATCCTGCCGGTCCTCAGGTCCTTAACAGGGTGGTTTCCACCGTGGTGGCCGAACTTGAGCTTGTAGGTCTTTCCGCCCAGAGCTAAGCCTATTATCTGACAGCCTAGACATATGCCGAGGATAGGCTTTCTACCGAGAAATCTCTTGACGAGCTCTATACCAGCGATCACTCTCTCCGGGTCCCCGGGACCGTTTGAGAGGAATATGGCGTCCGGGTTTTCCTTCTCCACGAACTCAACCGCGACCTTGGGAGGGACAACAACAACCCTCGCCCCCTCCTTCACGAACCTTCTCAGGATATTCAGCTTTATGCCGAAGTCTATCACCGCCACCAGCGGTCCTTCCCCTTCTTTTCTAACATAGCCCCCCTCAAGACTCCACTCACCCTGGTTCCATCTGTATATCTCCTCAGTGGAGACCTTGCTGACGAGGTCCTGTTCCGATATGTCGGGGATGCTCTTCGCCTTCCTGACCAAGCTGGCAGGATCGGGGTCCTCGGTTGAGATGACACCCCTTATTACACCTCTCTCCCTTATCTTCTTTACTACCGCCCTCGTGTCAACCCCGTATATGCCGACCACACCGTTCTCTTTGAGATATTCGTGAACGCTCTTTACCGCCCTCCAGTTTGAGTATCTAAAGAAGACCTCCTTAACGACGAAGCCGTTCACCTGGACCCTACTTGACTCTATGTCCTCAGGGTTCACGCCGTAGTTGCCTATCTGAGTGTAGGTCATGACGACTATCTGGCCCTTGTAAGATGGGTCCGTCAGTATCTCCTGATACCCGGTCATGGAGGTGTTAAAGATGAGCTCGCCTCCAGTTTCCCCCTCCGCACCGAAGGAGTATCCTACAAAGTAGCTACCGTCCTCAAGGGCAAGTATAGCTCTTTTAGGCATTTAGATTATCTTACAATATACCTCTGATGGAGTTCACCAAACTTCAGGGGTCAGGAAACGACTTCATAGTTATAGACAACAGGGACGAGAGGTTCTACGAGTTCCTTGAAAAAACGGGAGTCTGTCTTAAGGACTTCGTGAGGAAGGTCTGTGCCCCACATACGGGCGTAGGGGCGGACGGCCTGATCCTGATAGAGAAACCCGAGGACCCATCAAACCACTTCAGGTGGCAGTTCTTCAACTCGGACGGGTCGGAAGCGGAGATGTGCGGGAACGGTTCAAGGTGTGCTGTCAGGTTCTGCTACGACCTCGGCATAGTTGATAAAGAGGTCAGGTTTGAGGCCCTCGCGGGTGTGATAAGGGCTGAGGTACTTGAGGGCGGAAGCAGGGTGAAGGTCCAGCTCACACATCCTTCTGAGCCGGTTGAAAAGAGAGTCAGCTTAGGGAAAGGCCAGAACTTTGAAGGTGTCTTCGTGAACACGGGCGTTCCCCACTTCGTAGTTCCGGTGGCGGACCTGGACAGCATGGACGTGCTGAATATAGGTAGGTCTATCAGGTTCCACGAGGAGTTCAAACCCTCAGGTACGAACGTGGACTTCATACAGGTGGAGGACGGGAAGGTCAGGATGAGGACCTATGAGAGAGGAGTGGAGTCGGAGACCCTCTCCTGCGGAACCGGAGCGGTCGCTTCTGCCATAGCGGCATACAGGAGCGGTTTTGTTAGGGATAGGGAGGTGGAGGTTATAACGAAGGGAGGAGAGGTGCTAAAAGTTTACATAGGTGAAGGAGAGGTCTATCTGGAGGGTCCCGTCCGGAAGGTCTACGACGGAGTTCTCTCCCTTGAGGTCTTTCTTTGAAGATGCCGAACTACATGGTCAGGATCTCCTTCGTAGGGACTAGGTATTCGGGCTGGCAGATCCAGCCTGATGTCCCAACCGTTCAGGGAGAGCTCGTTAAGGCTGTATCAACTGTTTTCGGGGAAGAGGTCAGGGTCACAGGATGCTGCAGGACGGACGCCGGTGTACATGCTAAGGATTACGTTGCCAGCTTCAGGACGACGCGGGACCTTGCAGAGTTCAAGGTCCTGAGGGGTTTAAACTCCCTGCTTCCCAAGGACATAGGTGTTAGGGAGGTAAGAAAGGTGGATGACAGCTTCAACGCAAGATACTCCGTCAAGGGAAAGCTATACGTTTACAGGATCTGGAACGCAGAGTCCAGGGACCCTTTCTTATACCCCTTCTCCTGGCACGTTCCGAAGAGCTTAAGCAGGGAGGCTATGGAGGAGGCTGTGAGGGTATTAAGCGGGAAGCACGACTTTTCGGGCTTCGCCAAACTGGAAGAAGAAGACAGGGAGACCATTATAGACCTGGACATAAGCCTGAATTTTAAGGAAAATTTGATTGAGCTCAGCTTCCGGGCAACCCACTTCCTCAGATACATGGTAAGGAGGCTGACCGGGGCTATCGTGTGGGTGGGCCAGGGCAGGCTGAGTGCAACGGAGCTCAAAGATTACCTTTCCGGTAAAAACTTCCCCTTCACAGCCCCTTCACAGGGCCTGACCCTTGAGAGGGTGTTCCTTTAACCCTTCTCTGCCTCCACAACCTCCTCCTCTCTATCCTTCTTCTCCTCTCTCTCAAAGTCGGAGGGCTTGATGTCTTTGAGTTGCTCCCTTATCTTCTTTCTCTCCTCAACGAGGGCCTTGAGCCTCTCATACTCTTCCATAGAAAAGCACATGACCTCCACCTCCTTAAAACTCTAATTTAGTCCCCCATACGTTCAGTGGGTAGCCTACGTTATTGGCATATACCTTCCGAATTATAATACTTCTCCATGCGGAAGTTCAGGATAGCGGTCCTCAAAGGTGACGGGATAGGTCCGGAGATAGTGGACGCTACGCTTCTTGTCCTTAATAAGGCTCGAGAGATCTTCGGTGTTGAGTTTGAACTTAAGGAGGGTTTGATCGGAGGTGTAGCTATAGACGAGACGGGAGACCCTCTTCCGGAGGAGACCCTTGAACTGTGCAAAAGTTCAGACGCCGTACTTCTGGGCGCGGTCGGGGGTCCCAAGTGGGATGACCTCCCCACCGACAAGAGGCCCGAGAAGGGGCTTCTCCGCATAAGGAAGGAGCTTGATCTCTATGCAAACCTCAGACCGGCCAGGGTATGGGGACCGCTCATAGACGCTTCCCCCTTGAAGGAGGAGGTGGTTAAAGGGACGGACATGATAGTTGTCAGGGAGCTGACAGGAGACCTCTACTACGGTGAGCCGAGGGGTGTGTTTAAAGAGGATGGAATGAGGGTTGGGATAAACACCATGAGATACACGGAGGAGGAGATAAGGAGGGTGGTGAGGATGGCCTTTGAGATAGCCCTGAAGAGGAGGAAAAAACTCACAAGCGTTGACAAGGCGAACGTCCTAGAGGTAAGCGGTCTCTGGAGGGAGATCGTTGAGGAGGAGAGAAAGAACTTCCCGGAAGTGGAGGTGGAGCATCTGTACGTGGACAACTGTGCCATGCAGATGGTGAAGAGACCCAGTTCCTTTGACGTCATAGTTACCTCAAACATGTTCGGTGATATACTCTCGGACGAGGCGGGTGTGGTTGTAGGTAGCCTTGGGATGCTTCCTTCAGCGAGCCTGGGGGACAGACACGCTCTCTACGAACCTGTCCACGGCTCCGCCCCCGACATAGCGGGGAAAGGTATAGCTAACCCTGTAGCCACGATCCTCTCCGCGGCGATGATGTTCAGGTTCTCCTTTGGACTTGACGAAGTGGGCGACCTGATAGAGAGAGCGGTTGAGAGGACCCTGGAGGAGGGCTACAGGACACCTGACATCAGGTCGGAAGGTTGCAGGGTGGTTGGGACCCAGAAGATGGCGGAGAGGATAGCAGAGAACATGGAGAGGCTGAGGTCATGAGGTGGGTCTGCATCTTCGGACTTCTGGTCGCGGTCGCCTTTTCCGGGTGGCAGGAGGACCTTAAGGGTTTCTTCTCAAGGGAGGGTTACGTCGTTGATGTGGTTGATGGAAAGGTTTACCTGGACCTCGGTAGCGGGAAGGCGTTTCCTGGGGAAAGGTTTACCGTCTTCGTTCCGGGGAGAGAAATAGTCCACCCGGTCACGGGTGAGGTCCTGGGTACTGAAGAGAGGAAGGTTGGAAGGGTTGAGGTCCTTGAGGTCAAGGACATGTACTCAATCGCAAAGGTTACCGAAGGCCTGGGCATAGAGAGGGGGCAGAGGGTGAGGCTTGAAAAAGGGTCGGTGTGCTTCTCAGGAAGTAAGGGAAGTTTCTTTAAGATCAGGACCCTGATAGGCGATGTCATGGAGGGTGAGGACTGTGACTACGTAATCAGGGAGCTTGAGACGGGCTACGGGGTTGAGTTTAAGGGTCTCGCGGTGGCCTTCTTTGAGGTGGAGAGACCGAAGGTTACGGAGGTTGTGAAGGCCCACATTCCTGAAGTCTTCACCTTCAAGGCAAGATTTATCTTGTCCTTCAACGATCTGCCCCTCTCCGCCGACGCCTGTGATCTCTTCGGGAAGGGTAAGGAGTACCTTGTGGTCCTCTTTGAACACAGACTTGAGTTCTACGAGGTCCTGAAGGGTGAGCCTGTCAGATTCACCTCCATGCACCTGCCCGCAGGGTATCCTGTTTCGGTCCAGTGTGCGGACCTGGACGGGGACGGCAGGGATGACATACTGATCAACGTTATATCGGACGGGGAAGCCTCTTCAGCCATAGCCAGGGTGGTGGGCGAGTCTCCTGTAATAGTGGTGGACAGAATACCCTACATCATGGCGGTTCTTGATGAGTCAAGGCCCGGGGAGACATTCGTAGGCCAGAGGTTTGAGGAGGAGTGGGGCGAGGTGAAGAGGCTCAGGTTCACAGGAACAGATGTGGTTGAGGCGGGAGACTTCGGAACACTACCGGGCTTTAGGATTGACGGAGCCGTAATGACTGGAGACCTTCTGGTCTACATAGACAGCGACGGATACCTCAGGGTTTACAGGGGTCAGGACCAGCTCTTTTCCCAGGAAGGCTTCGGGACTTCTTACACCTCGGCGGAGTTTCCCGTAGCCTACGGTGAGGGTGAGGG
>JAJRQX010000177.1 GCA_024280065.1 Aquificota bacterium | reverse complement strand
TCAAGACTCATAACCCAGGGTATGGTCCTGAAGAGATGGGTGAGCGTCGGAAAGCTCCTTGAGTTCCTCGGTCTTTCTGAAGAGGATGATGTAGAGGATCTTATAAAGAAGATGAAGGAGGTAGCCTGATATGGCGATGTCCCAGGAGTTTCAGATAGCTATTAACCTGATAAAGAAAAGCTCCGACTTCCTGAGAAGGATAGCCGAGTGTCAGGACAGGGACTGTGCCAGGCCCCTTATAGAGTCCGTAAAGTATCCCATCACAGCAGCCTTAGCTCAGATGAAGACCGGACAGGGACCCCTTAAGGAGGAGATAATTGAACCGCTTACGGTGATAGTTTCCCAGATGAGGGAGCTTACGAACCTTGAAGCCCTAAAAGGTGCCATACCCCACCTGCTATCCCTGGTAGAGCAGGCGGAGAAGCTTGAGGCTCAGGAGGCGGAGAAGAAGGAAGGTGGCTGATGCTCAAGCTTCTCATAAAAAGAGGGAAGGTTATAGACCCTTCCCAGAACTTGGAGGGCGTCTTTGACCTGCTGATAGAGGGAAACAGAATAAAGAGGATAGACAGGGAGATCTTTGAACCCGAGGCGGAGATAATAGACGCGGAAGGTTTGGTCGTAGCTCCGGGTTTCGTGGACCTCCACGTCCACTTCAGAGATCCTGGACAGACCTACAAGGAAGACATAGAGAGCGGTAGCAGGTGTGCGGTCGCAGGGGGTTACACGACCGTGGTCTGCATGCCGAACACGGACCCTCCCATAGACTCTCCGTGGGTTGCGGAGTACGTGATACTCAAGGCCAGGTGTGTGAACCTCTGCAACGTCCTTCCCGCAGGAGCGATCACCAAGGGAAGGAAGGGGAGGGAGCTTACGGACATGTATTCCCTGAAGGAAGCAGGATGCGTGGCCTTCACCGATGACGGCTCGCCCGTAATGGACTCGGAACTGATGAAGAGGGCCCTGGAGATCTCGGCCCAGATAGGCGTCCCTGTCTTTGACCACTGCGAGGACGACAGGATAGCCCTGGGGTCGGTCACTTCGGGTGAGGTGTCAGCCCTGACGGGCCACGGAACCAGGCCTCCCGAGGCGGAGGATGTTTTGAACGCGAGGGACTGCATACTCGCCTACCACACGGGCGGACACGTCCACATACAGCACCTCACGACTTCCCTCGGAGTTGACATAGTGAGACACTTCAAGGATAAGGGTGCTAAGGTCACCTGCGAGGTAAACCCCTACCACCTGATCCTATCGGAGGAGGAGGTATTCAGGTCCGGGTCTTTGGCGAGGGTGAACCCACCCTTGAGGAGCGAGGAGGACCTGAAGGCTCTCAGATCCGCCCTCTCTGACGGGACCGTAGACTGCGTCGCAACGGACCATGCACCCCACGCAGGCTTTGAGAAGGGCCTCTTAGGGAGCTCCATGCCCGGCATGATAGGACTCCAGACAGCTCTCCCTATAATGCTCTCCCTGGTTTCGGAAGGTGTCATAACGCTGAAGAAGATGGTAGAGCTCATGTCCACCAACCCTGCGAGGATAATAGGCATAGACAGGGGAACCCTGAAGGAGGGGTCGGTTGCAGATGTGGTCATCTTTGATCCAAACAGGGAGTGGGTTTTAAACGAGGATACAAACAGATCAAAGAGTAAGAACACACCCCTATGGAACAGGAAGCTAAGAGGCAAGGTGATATACACCATAAAGGACGGGAGGATAGTGCATAAAGATAATTAGGGATGGGTATCTTTAAAGAAGACCTCATAAATTTAGGAAACCTCATAGATACGGAGGTTGAGGTAAAACTCACCCCTAAGGAGTTCAGGGAGGTTTACCCAGACCTTGAGTTCGTCTTTGAAAACGGACTCCTTAGGATAAGGGGTTCCAGGAGGTTCCTCTTTTTGAAAAGGTCCTTTGAGCTGAGGGGAAGGGAAGACCCGGACAGGGTTTACACGGTAAAGGAGTTTGAGACCAAAGATTTCGGTGTATACGTCCAGATAGTTTCAAGAGATGGCATCGGTGAGGTCCTGAAGAGAAAAGGTTTTTCCTCCGAAGGTGATCATCTCAGGATCAGCCTTCTCCCTGTCTTCAAGAGGACCGAGGTTTACGGTAGCATACCCGACACCTTCAGAGAGAGGTTAAAGCCCACAAGGTACAGGATAAGGGACGGTTTTCTGTCCCTGTTTATCACCGTTACCAAGTAAGACCATGTCAGGATAAACCCTCCAGAGTGCAGCAAAGGAAGATAAAAGCTCTCAGGAAGCTTGAAGGAGAACCTCTTTAGCTTTCACCCCTGGTGGGATCCTGCTCCTGTGATATGCTTTGCGTATATACCGCCAAAGCTGCTATCATATACTTCTCAGCTATGGAGAAGAGGATAAGGACACCTCTTACAGATGAGGTTGTGGCGGACCTCAGGGCTGGGGACAAGGTTCTGATAACGGGGTACCTGTACACAGCGAGGGATGCAGCCCACAAGAGGATGGTGGAGGCGATAGAGAGGGGAGACCCTATCCCTGTGGACCTGAAGGGACAGGTAATCTACTACGTAGGTCCCACCCCGCCGAGAGAGGGGCAGATCATAGGCTCCGCAGGACCTACCACAGCCATACGCATGGATAAATACGTTGAACCCCTGCTCAGGCTTGGTCTTAAGGGAATGATAGGAAAAGGATACAGGTCGCCAGAAGTCAAGGAACTTCTGAAAAGATACAGGGCGGTTTACTTTGCCGCGGTGGGCGGCGTTGCGGTTCTCCTCAAGAGGCACATAAAATCCTCCGAGCTAATAGCCTACGAGGACCTGGGAACCGAGGCTGTAAGGAGGCTTTACGTGGAGGACTTTCCCGTCATAGTGGCCAACGACATATACGGCGGGGACATCTTTGAGGAAGGGAGAAGACGCTACGCCAGGATAGAGGTCTAATCATTAAGTCTTTCCGCGAGGTAGTCGGCAAGGTGCATGACCCTCTGATTCTTCCTGAACTTCCTGACCCCGTCTCTCAGCTGCAGAACACAGCCCGGGCATGTGGTCAGTATGTAGTCCGCCCCTGTTGACTCAAAGTCCTCCATCTTTTCCTTCTGGACCTTCTCGGAGAGCCCAGGGTTCTTTATGCTCCAGAGACCGGCAAAACCACAGCAAGACTGGGCCTTCTCCGCCCTGATCAGCTCCGCACCTTCTACCCTCCCCATCACGGAGTAGAAGACCTCTGGGTCCACCTTCATGGCGGAGTAGGAGTGGCAGGGGACGTGAAATGTTATCCTCTCGTTAGCGGTTTTGAACTTTGGGTTCTCGGTCTCCTTAAATATCAGCTCTGCAAAGTCGTAAACCTTCCAGTCCCTGCCGTAGTCCTCGGTGAGGGCACCTCCACAGGTCGGACAGGCGACGACTATGGCGTCAAACTCGTGTCTGTCTATTTCCTTGAGATTGTGTTCCCTTAGCTTCTCAAAAGCGGAGACATTTCCGTGGTAAAGGTGCGGTGCCCCGCAACACCTTATATCCTCAGGGACTATTACCGTGTACCCTATCCTGTTCATGAGCTTCACAACGCTCTCACCCGTCCTGCCGTAAAAGACGTCTATCATGCAACCTGTGAAGAACAGTAGCTTCCCTTTTTCCCTCTCAGCCTTGAAAGTCTTTCCCCTTATGCCGAATGGTTCTCCTTCAGGAACAGGCATGAACTTGACCGAACCGGTGGGAAGAGGAACCTTAACCTCAGAGGGTAGGAACCTGGTGATCTTTGAAAGGACCTTTATAGCACCTCTTCCTACGTTTGACTGCATAAGCTCCAAGCTCTTGAGACCTGCCCTTGATACAAGATCCCTTCCCTTCTCCTTTTCCTGGAGCTCCCTCGCCTTTACGAATATCTCCTTGTAGTGAACGTCGTTGGGACAGATCCACTCACACCTCCTGCACATGGCACATTCATCCCACTGGCGTACAACATCTCCGTTTAAGGGGACCTCACCTCTGGCAACCATCTCCGCGAGGGCAAGCCTACCTCTTGCGAAGCTTCCTTCCTCACCGTGGTAGGAGGGACACACGGACTTACACAGCCCGCATTTGACACATTTCAGCACGAGGTCCTCGGGTATAAGAGTTTTTAGATCTCCAGCCATGAGTTTAATAATGTAGTCCCACCCCCGCCTTCTTTAGGTGATTAAGTTCACAAAGTATAATAAATAGATATGGGGGAGTTCTTCACGGTAAGGGAGCCACTTAAGGGCTACGAGGTAAGGTTCGGGGTGGTCCCCATATCCCAAATAAAGATACCCTCCATACAGAGGGAGCTTTCCGAGAGTCTGGTAAAGAGGTTGATGATGTCAATAGAGAAGATAGGCTTCGTTGACCCTGTACTCCTGATAGAGACCGAGAACGGACTTGAGGTTATAAACGGTCAGCACAGGGTTGAGGCTGCGAAGCTTGCGGGTCTGAGAGAAGTTCTCGCCATAATACTTCCCTCAGAGATAAAGGACTATATAATCAGCCTCAACGTTGAGAAGGCTCCCAACCTGAAGGACAAGTCCCACCAAGCATACGAGATATTCATGGAGTACCTGAGAAAGAATCCGGACATGGAGGAGACGGACCTTGAGCTTATGGTTGAGGAGCCCTACTACCTGACGGTCGGCTTCATAATAGACAGGTTCCAGGACAGGAGGTTCCCAGGTTACGCCTTTGAGAAGGTCCTTAAGAAGGCGGACAGCTTCCTCAGGATGCCTCTCTCAGAAGCGGAGAGGGAGAGAGAAAACAGGGCGAAGCTCTTGATGGAAGTGAAGGAAGTATTAAACAGCAGGTATGAGGAGCTACAGCTCCAGAACGCCCTCCAGAAGGAGGCCATAGTCACCAAGGCTTTCCAGAACATCTATGGGAAGCGGGTCAGGGTCATAGAGGACGACTTTTACACCGTCTTTGAGAAGCTCAAGGAGGAGATACCCAAGGTTACCTTCACCGAAGAGGAGATCACCGAGTTTTAGCCTCCAAGCATCTCCTCAATTGTAACCACCACACACTCCCCCAGAGCCCTCAGGTTGTAACCTCCTTCAAGTGCGAAGAGGGTTGGGACTCCCAGCTCCCTGGCTGTCCTCAGGATGCTTCTGACGATTTTCCTTACCCCCTCCGTTGATACGTTCAGGTAGGTCAGTGGGTCGTCCGAGTGGAGGTCGTAACCTGCGGAAACCAGGATTATATCAGGGGAGAAATCCTTTAAGGCCTTCGGGAGTAGCCTTGTATAGACAGGTTCGTAGTCCTCGTCACCCGCACCTGCAGGCATAGGGACGTTCAGGGTGTAGCCTTCTCCCTTCCCAGCCCCCCTCTCCTGTGCGCTACCCGTTCCGGGGTAGAAGGGATACTGGTGTGTTGAGAAGTAAAAGACGGTATCGTCCTCGTAGAAGCTCTTCTGGGTTCCG
>JAJRQX010000176.1 GCA_024280065.1 Aquificota bacterium | reverse complement strand
GCGAAGGCAGCGTAGGCAGGTGCCGTCAGGTAGAGTATTGCTATGAAGAAGAGGGCCCATCCCGCGCTTACCCTCGCGTCTCTGACCGAGGGTGTTGTGAAGAACCTCATGAGTATGTGTGGCAGAGCTGCTGTTCCCGCCATCAGAACGAAGGTGAGTGCCAAGAACTGGGCCATGTTGAACTTTACAAACGGCTCAACGTAGTGGGGAGATATGCCGTGCTGGGTCTCGAGCTGAATTATGTTCTCAAGGACCTTACCGTAGAGTATCTGGGGAAGGGGAACACCGAACCACTGGATCGCGAGGATAGATACAGGAAGCAGGTAGGCGGTTATCAAAACTATGTACTGTGCTACCTGTGTCCATGTAATTGACTTCATACCCCCGAGTATGGTGGTGGCTATTATGACTATCATCCCTATCGCTATACCGAGCTCAAAGGGGACTCCGAAGAGCCTCCCCATTATAATACCGACGCCGGCAACCTGACCCACCATGTAGGTGAAGCTGATGATTATGGCGGTTATCAGGGCAACGAGCCTTGCGAAGTCGCTCTCATACCTCTCGGCTATGAAGTCGGGTACGGTGTACTTGCCGAACTTCCTCAGGTATGGAGCGATGAGCATCGCGAGAAGGACGTATCCACCCGTCCATCCCATTATATAGGCGAGCCCGTCGTATCCCAAGGCATACAGGGCACCCGCCATGGATATAAAGGAGGCTGCACTCATCCAGTCCGCTGCCACCGCCATACCGTTCCAAAAGGCGGGGATCCTCCTCCCCGCAACGTAGAACTCAACCGCTTCGGTGACACGGTTGTAGATGGCTATCGCCATGAAAACGATGATGATACCGAATACTATGATGTAACCCAGTATGTTCTCCATGGCTCACTCCTCCACACCGTACTTCTGGTCAAGCCTGTTCATGGCGAAGGCGTAAACAAAGATGAGGATCACGAAGGTGATCACGGATACCTGGGCACTCACCCAGTAGTGCATGGGGAATCCGAATAGGCTGAACTTGCTGAGAGGTTTGGCAAACAAGGCCCCCACATAGGAAACGAGAAACCATATTAGGAGCAGAATGGTTATAAGTCGTATATTTTCTCGGTGATAAGCCTCCAGCTTTTTCTTGTCCATCCCTACACCTCCTTTTAAAATTTTGTTTTAAAGTTTACAAAACAGCTTTTAAATTGTCAATTATCTTGTTTGGAATAAAACGTCGTTTTATAAAAATGTAGGATTTTGGATTTGAATTTAGGCTTCATTTGATTGTTTATGACCCTTTTTTAATTTTAAAACACGGATAGCTTTTGAAATGCTTGGGCCTTAAGTTCCTTATATGTTATTAGAATATGCAAATATTTCTAAAATCAAACACCGTTTTATTTTATAAATCTATTGTTAGCTCGGAAAAAGTGCTTAAAATTTAAAACAAAATTATAGGAGGTGGAGATATGGCTGAGCAGGAAAAGGCGGAGGTCCTCCTTAAAGTAAAAGAAAAATACGAACCCCCTAAGGAGATAGTTGAGAGGACCTGGATAAAGGACTACGAGTCCCTATATCAGGAGTCCATCAGAGACAGGGAAGCCTTCTGGGCAAAGGTAGCGGAGGAGCTCCACTGGTTCAAGAAGTGGGATAAGGTCCTTGAGTGGAACTTCCCCTACGCCAAGTGGTTCGTCGGAGGGAAGACTAACATAACATACAACTGCCTTGACAGACATGTTAAGAACGGTAAGAGAAACAAGGTCGCTTACATATACGTAGATGAGGATAACAATGAGAAGAAGATCACTTACGGAGAACTCCTGGAGCTCACCTCAAGGATAGCGAACGGCCTCAAGTCCCTAGGCGTAAAGAAGGGAGACAGGGTCTCCATCTACATGCCGAACACCATAGAGGCGGTAGCTACCATGCTCGCCTGTGCCAGGATAGGGGCTATACACAGCGTCGTCTTTGCCGGCTTCTCTGAGGGAGCCTTAAGGACCAGGATAGAGGACGCGAAGGCCAAGGTCGTTGTCACCGCAAGCTACACCAAAAGGAGGGGCAAGAGGATAGACCTCCTCCCCACAGTCCAGAAGGCTATAGACGGCCTTGACTTCGTTGAAAAGGTGGTCGTCTGGGACAGGGACGGAGACGTCCTCACCGAGGATATGGGGGACATGTTCGTGAGCTTCTCGGACATGGTCAAGAACGCCGACCCTTACTGCGAGCCGGAGGTCATGGACGCTGAGGACCCCCTTTTTATCCTCTACACCTCCGGGACCACGGGGAAGCCCAAAGGGGTCCTCCATACCACAGGCGGCTACATGGTCCAGACCTACTTCACCTCAAAGGTGGTCTTTGACCTCCACGAGGATGACGTATATTGGTGCACAGCGGACATAGGGTGGATAACTGGACACTCCTACATAGTCTACGGTATACTCGCAAACGGCGTTACATCCCTCATAGTTGAGGGTGCACCCGACTACCCAGACCCAGGGAGGTGGTGGAGCTACATTGAAAGATACAGGGTTAACGTATTCTATACAGCACCGACCGCTATAAGGATGTTTATGAGATACGGGGAGGAGTGGCCGGCCAAGTACGACCTCTCTTCCCTAAGGATCCTCGGGTCCGTGGGAGAGCCTATAAACCCGGAAGCCTGGCACTGGTATTACAAGAACATAGGTAGAGAGAAGTGCGTTATAGTTGACACCTGGTGGCAGACTGAGACGGGAGCCCACATGATAACCACCGTTCCCTCTTATCCTACCAAGCCAGGGAAGGCCGGTAAGCCCATGTTCTCCGTTGAGGTGGAGATAGTTGACAAGGACGGCAAGAAACTGCCCCCTGACACTGTCGGTTTCCTCGTCATAAAGACACCGTGGCCTTCCATGCTCAGGACATGCTGGGGAGAGCCGGAGAGGTATGAGAAGTACTGGAACACGATACCCGGTGTTTACTTCGCCGGAGACCTCGCCTCCTACGACGAGGAAGGCTACATAATGATCCTAGGTAGGGCGGATGATGTCATAAACGTTGCGGGACACAGGATAGGAACGATGGAGGTGGAGAGTGCCCTTGTTGACCATCCGGCGGTAGCTGAAGCGGCGGTTATCGGGAAACCTCACGAGGTCAAGGGTGAGTCCATAAAGGCCTTCGTCATACTAAAGAGTGGGGTTGAACCCTCCGAAAAGCTCGTTGAGGAGCTGAAGCTCCACGTCAGAAACATACTGGGAGCGATAGCTGTTCCCGATGAGATAGAGTTCGTTGAAAAGCTCCCCAAGACGAGGAGCGGAAAGATCATGAGGAGAGTTCTCAAGGCTCAGGAGCTTGGTCTTGACGTTGGGGATGTCTCCACCTTAGAGGACTGAAAGGTAAGTCTTCTTTATTGAGTCCCTCCGGAGGAGGTCTTCGGACCTCCCCTCGTCCACCACCTCCCCGAGGTCAAAGACGTATGCCCTGTCCGATATCTCAAGGGCTAAGGAGACTTCCTGCTCAACCACTATCATGGATATACCCTCCTCCTCCCTTATCCTCAGCAGGATCTCGGCCAGTCTGCTCACAACAGCGGGTGCGAGACCCAAGGAGAGCTCATCTATCATGAGGAGGACAGGGTTGCTCATCAGGGCCCTACCTATGGATAGCATCTGCTGCTGGCCTCCGGAGAGGTCTCCCGCAAGGTCCTTCCTCTTCTCATAAAGCTCAGGGAAGTAGGTGTAGACCCTCTCCAAGTTCTCCTTCACCCTGCCTCTGTCTGTCCAGGACCCCATCATGAGGTTCTCTTCAACGCTCATACCCAAGAAGAGTCTTCTCCCCTCTGCGGCAAGGGCCATGCCCATCCTGACCCTTTCCTCAGGCGGCAGGTCCTCTACGTTCCTTCCTCTAAACCTTATGGTGCCTCCCCATGGCTTTAAAAGACCCGCCAGAACCTTGAGGAAGGTGCTCTTACCCGAGCCGTTTGACCCGAATATGGCAACAACCTCCCCCTCTCTTACGTTTACGCTTACCGACTTTAGGACCTGAACGTCCCCGTATCCGGCGTTTAAATCACTTACCTCCAGAAGCATACCTCTCACCCAGGTAAGCCTTTATAACCTCCTCACTCCTCGCCATACCCTCAGGTTCTCCTTCGTATATTATCCTCCCCTCGCTAAGGACAATGACCCTCCTGGTTATCTGGAAGAGGGCCTTGAGGACGTGTTCAACGAGTATCATGGCGACTCCCGTCAGGGAGTGTATCTCTTTCAGGAGATCAAGGATCTCTCTTATGGAGACAGGATTAAGCCCTGCGAAGACCTCATCAAGGAGGAGGAGCCTCGGGTTCACAGAAAGTGCCCTTGCTAACTCAAGTCTCTTCCTCTGGGCCAGCGACAGACTCCCCGCCTTCCTGTCCTTCATCTCAAGGAGACCAACCATGCTGAGCAATTCCTCCGCCCTCCCGGGGTCAGCATCCCCTCCTCCGTAGTGAAGCGGTATCAGGACGTTCTCTAAGACGGAGAGGTTCGTAAAGAGCCTTGTTATCTGGAAGGTCCTGCCGATGCCCATTCTGGCCCTCGCGTAGGGCCTCAACCTGTCAACGGGCTTTCCCATGAAGATGACCGATCCCTTATCCTGCTTTACTATCCCGCTTAAGATATTCAGCAGGGTTGTCTTGCCGGAGCCGTTGGGACCCACTATACCCAGTATCTCACCTTCCTTCAGGGAGAAGCTCACCTCCTTAAGGACCCTGTTTCCCCCGAAGCTCTTGGAAACACCCTCAACCACGAGGAGGCTCATCTCCTCCTCCACATACCCTTTGGTATGATAAGCACGGTGAGGACTATGAGAAGTCCCAAGATGAGGCCGTGGACCTTCGGGAACTGACCCCAAAGGACCTCGGAAAGAACCTCAAGCAGAAAGGCACCTACCACAGGACCCCCGACGGTCCCCACACCCCCTATCAGGAGTGCTACGAAGACCTTGACCGAGAGGAGGGGGTCAAACATGGAAGTCGGGTCTATGTAGGTTATCCAGTAGGCGTATATACCGCCGACGCATCCCGTTATCAGGGCCATGAGGGTGAAAGAGATAGCCTTGAAGAGAACCGTGTTCACACCGAGGGTCTCAGCGGCGGTTTCGTCCTCCCTTATGGCTTTGAGGGCATATCCGAAGGTGGACCTCTCTATGTAGGCATTCAGGAGGAAAGATACGATGGCAACCACCCAGAGCATGTAGAAGAAGATAAGGTACCCTCCCGGTCCCCTGTATATGGGCAGGTTTATTCCCTGGACGCCTCCCGTTAGCTCCAGATTGGCAACAAGCTCACCGAGGGCGAGCTGTAGTGCAAGGGTTGTTATAGCGAAGTAGTGGCTCTTCAGCCTCATAAGGGGAACCGCTATGAGCAGGGCTAAAAACCCTGAGGATACTGTCCCCACCGTCAGGGCCAGAGGGAACTGCAGGTTGAGTTCTTTCATAAGGACAGCGGTCGTGTATCCTCCGACTCCGAAGAAGGCTATACAACCGAAGGCCGGGTATCCAGTGTAACCCAGGAGTATGTTCTGGGCTAAGGCAAGGGATGTGAGCATGAGGGCGAGGGCGACAACCCTCTCCACGTAATCGCTTACAAAGGGTGGTAGGAAACCCACTAAGACTATCCCAGTGAGGACCGCGATCTCAGGTCTCCCCATAGTACTTACCACCCATAAGGCCTCTCGGTCTGAGGAGCAGGAAAAGGAACATGGCGATTAATGAGGCGAAGAACTTCCAGCCCTCACCCAGATAAAAGCCAGTAAACACCTCAAGGACCCCCAGGAAGAGACCTCCCGCCAGGGCGCTCTCCACCCTTCCCAAACCTCCCACTATGCTGACCAGGAAGGCCTTGACCGTAAGCATACCGCCGTCAAAGGGTGTAAAGCCCTGAAGGACCCCGTACAGGTTTCCCGAAGCCAGGGCTATCCCCGTTCCGAGGCCGGAGGTTATGAGGAACACCCTTGACGGGTCTATCCCGACCAGCCTCGCACCTTCCCTGTCAAGGGCCACAGCCCTTATTGACCTCCCCGTCCAGGTCTTCTGGAGGAGGATATAGACGAGAGCGGTCAGCACAAGGGAGAGGGCGAAGACCAGGAGCTTTACCTCTGTGATTATCAGGGGTCCGAGGAGAAAGCTCCTCTCCGCGTAAGGTACGTCTATGGACCTTATGTCCGCCCTGAATATGAGGTTCAGAGCGTTCGCTATCACTATATCTAATCCGAAGGTCAGTATCAGGACCATGAAGGGTTCAAGGGTCATCACCCTGTCTATCAGAAGCCTCTGAACGAGGATGCCCTTGAAGAAGCCTATCAGGAAAGAGAGGGGCAGGGAGAGGATCGGATCAATACCCGCGTATGTGTACAGGGTATAGGAGATGTAGGCACCGAGGATTATGTAGCTTCCGTAGGCGAGGTTTATGATGTTGAGGACCCCCCACGTCAGGGAAAAGCCGAGGGACATGAAGGCGTAGAAGGTCCCGAGGAGTAAAGACTCAACCGCGAGCTGTAGGAGTATGTCCATTTACTTCCAGGCCGGCTTAGGGTAAATGGGGTCAGCCTCTCTGAAGGGGTAAACCGTGACGGGTTTGCCGTTCTGGATCTGGACCACCGCCATCGGCTTTGTCACTATCTTTCCCGTTTCGTCAAAACCTATGACCCCGTAGAAGGTTTCAACCCTCATCTTCAACAGCTCTTCCCTTACCTTCTCCACGTCAAGGGTTCCTGCTCTCTCAAGGGCTATCTGGAGGACCATAGCTGCGGCTGTCCCTCCGGCGGAGTGGTATTCCGGGTCCTCACCGAACCTCTCCCTGTAGGCCCTTACATAACCCTCCGTATCACCGAAGAGAGGGTCCTTGTATCTGAATGCCTTTGACCACTGGACCGGACCGAAGATGAACTCAGCGTCCTTACCGAGCGCCTTGACAAAGGCGGGAACGGGAGGACCTACCGTAAGACCGACGAATTTGGGGTTTATTTTGAACTGCTTGAGCTGTTTAACAACCAGAACGGAGTCCCTGAAGTGGCCTGCACCTATGACTATGTCCGGTTTCTTAGCCCTTATCTTTATCATCAGGGAGGAGAGGTCCTGGGCTCCCTTCGGGTAACTTTCAAAGAGAACCACCTTAAGACCCTTCTCTTTAGCCCTCTCAAGGGCTCCCCTCGCAGCGTCCTCGGAGAATATATCCTTCTCGTATATTATCGCCACCGTTTCGGGTTTAGGTTCCAAGGATACCGCGAGGTCTATCAGGTTCCTCCCGTAATCAGGGGCTGTGTTGAATACCCCGAAGATGTGCTTATAACCCTGCTCGTATATCTTTGAAGAGGCTCCTCCCCCTTGGACCATTAGGGCTCCGTGCTTCTCAACTATACCCGCAGCGGCGAAGACCTGGGCGCTCCCGTAAGGACCGAGGATGAACTTTATCCCGTCCTCAACTATCAATTTTTCAACGAGCTTTGCGGTCGTCTTGGGATCGCTCTGGTCGTCGTAATATACGATCTCAACCCTGTACCTCTTGTCCCCTATCTTTATACCACCCATC
>JAJRQX010000175.1 GCA_024280065.1 Aquificota bacterium | reverse complement strand
TGAGTATCAGCAGTGAAGGTTGAGCTATCCTACATAACCAACATAGGGAAGGTCCGCTATAGGAACGAGGATGCACTCCTGACGGCTACGAAGGTCTTCTCGGAGATATCTATGGAACATCCTATATACGAGACTCTTGAGGTTGAAGTAACGGTTCCTTTTGCTGTGGCGGACGGTATGGGAGGACACCCCTGCGGAGACAAGGCGAGCGGTCTTGTCCTTGAGGTCCTGAAGGATGCGGAGCCGGAGACGGAAGAGGATCTGCTTAGTCTGATAAAGAGGGCGAAGAGGGTGCTTGATAGCCACGTGGAGGCTATCTCTGAGTGCTTCGGCATGGGAACAGCGGTCGCAGGCGTGTTCCTGTCACCTAAGAAGGCTATCGTCTTCAACGTAGGAGATTGCAGGGTATACAGGATGAGGGATAACCTTGAGAGGCTCACCAGGGACCATACCGTCGTTCAGGAGCTCTTTGAGAAAGGATTAATAGATGAGGAGGAGATGAGGTTTCACCCAGAGAGGAACATACTAACCTCCTCCGTAATGGGAGGGTATCCGGAGGAGCCAAAGGTTTACGTCAGAACTGAGGAGGTCAGGGAAGGTGACCTCTTTCTGATCTGCTCGGACGGTCTCTGGGATGAGGTCTCAAGGGAGTTCATTGAAAGGTGTCTTGCGATGGGTGTTAGGGAGGGGGGTGTCCGCCTCTTTGAGGGTGCGTACGCGGGCGGCATGGACAACATCAGCTTCATACTCCTTAAAGTTCTCTGAGGACTACGAACTCAAGGATACGCTCCAGCTCCTCCTTGTATGGACTGTCTTCAACAGACTCAAGAACCTCCATAGCCTTCCCTATCTCTTCCTTTGCCCTTTCCCTGGTCTTATCCGCCCCGCCGAGCTTGATAACCTCCTCCCTCAACCTGTCTATCTCCTTCCTGCTCGGCTCGGGTGTTCTCAGTAGGTTCTCCACACGGTCCTTATCCAGTTTGTCGAGGACCGATATCAGGGGATACGTTACCTTTCCCTCCCTCAGGTCGTTCCCGACGGGCTTCCCAGTCTTTGAAGGGTCACCCGCGTAGTCAAGGAGGTCATCTATGAGCTGGAAGGCCCTCCCTATGTGGAAGCCCATCCTCCTGAAGGTCTCGTAGTCCTCCCTCTTCGCTACCATTGAACCGACCGCTGTACACGCACCGAAGAGGACAGCTGTCTTTCCGTCTATTATCCTGAAGTACTCCTCCTCGGTTATAAGCTCTCCCACCTTGGAGAGCTCAAGGACCTGTGCCTCAGCCATCTCCATCACAGCCTCGCTTACAACCCTTATCATCTCCAAGTTCCCGTAGGTGGAGAAGAGCTGAAGGGCTTTGGCATACATGTAGTCACCTGTAAGGACCGCGACCCCGTTGCCGAATATGAGGTTAGCTGCCTTCCTGCCCCTTCTGCTCTGGGCTCCGTCCACCACATCGTCGTGCAGGAGGGACGCAGCGTGTATGTACTCAAGTCCGACACCCAGGGGAACTGCCTTCTCAGGATCACCGCCGCACATACCGCAGGTCAGGACGGTTATCAGAGGTCTCAGCCTCTTGCCACCGCCCTCTATCAGGTATCTCCCCGCTTCAAGGACAATCTTGACCTTAGGGTTCAGGTCCTCAAGGAGTCTGCTCTCTATTATTTCGATCAACCCCATGACAGCCAAAGCGTGCCCGGCGGGACTTGAACCCGCGACCCCGGGGTCCGGAGCCCCGTGCTCTGTCCGGCTGAGCTACGGGCACTACTATTTTATGATAACTTTGAAGTCCGCCTTTTCTAATCCCCTTAACCTTTCGGGCAGCCTCTCTAAGTCCGCCTTCAGAGTCTCCCTGATCTCCTCAAGGGATGGCAGCTTCTCCGTAAGGGTCCCGTTCCTTAGTACCTGACGGACTAACCTCTCACCTTCACGGGCCTCACCGAATACCACCACCTCGTCGTGGTCAATAAGGCCGCCCGAGTAGAACCTGCATACCTGCCTTCTGTATGGGAAGGTCGCTTTCCCTGGGCTAGTCTTCACCTTGGGCCGGCCCTCATACTCAACCAGCTTGTAGGCCATGTCAAGGTGGGGGGCGTCATCGGAGGTTATGAACTTAGTTCCCACGCCGAAGGCGTCTATGGGACACCCGGAGGATACCCATTCCCTTATCCTGTACTCGTCCACACCTCCGCTCACTATTATCCTCACCTCCTTAAGGCCTGCCTCATCAAGGATCCTCCTCACCTCCCTTGACAGTTTTTCCACATCACCGCTGTCTATCCTCACACCTATAACGGGGACTCCCTCCCTGGCCAGCTTCACCGTCCTGCGTGCAGCCTCAAGGGTATCGTAGGTGTCTATTAAGAAGACAGCGTTATTCGGGAAGCTTTCCGCAAAAGCTCTGAAGGCTTCCTCTTCCGAGTCAAAGACCATTATGTAGGAGTGGGCTACGGTCCCGAAGACGGGTATCCCGAACCTTCTCCCCGCCTCCAAGTTTGACGTCCCGGCAAAGCCAGCTATGTAACAGGCCCTCGCAGCGTATATACCTGCCTCAAGGCCGTGGGCTCTCCTGAAGCCGAAGTCAACCAGCGTCCTGCCCCCCGCTACAAGGTAGCTCCTTACAGCTTTGGAGGCTATAACCGTCTGGAAGTGGATGATGTTTATGACCAGCGTCTCCAGTATCTGGACCTCAGGCAGGGAACCCTCTATCTGAACAAGTGGCTCGTTCTGGAAGACAACCCTCCCTTCCGGTATGGCGTACAGGTTCCCCCTGAACTCATAATCCCTGAGGAAGTCAAGAAAGAAGTCCTTGAACCTCCCCAAGCTCTTCAGGTATCTGAGCTCCTCATCACCAAACCTGAACCTCTCAAGGGCCTCAAGGAGGGTCTCAAGACCGCAGGAGACCAGAAAGTTTCTGTTGTCTGGTAGCTTTCTTACGAACAGGCTGAAGACGGCCCTTCCCGTCTTCCCGTGTTCCAAGTAACTCTGGGCCATTGTAAGTTCGTAGAGGTCCGTACATAACCCTAAGTTTTCCATAAAGGTCTATTTTAATGACCTCTGAAGTAGTGTCTTACAGGTCTGTTATACCTGTGTATCGGGCGGACGCCTCCGTTCCAGTGGT
>JAJRQX010000174.1 GCA_024280065.1 Aquificota bacterium | reverse complement strand
AGGCTATGTCGGAAGCGAAGTAGGTGGGGGTTCCGTCCGATCTAACGGCAACCCTGTCCTTGTCGTCCCCGAATTCAGAGGTCTTAACCCAGAGGGCACCTTCGCTCCTGTAAACGTAACCCTTATCTTCAAGGTCCTTTAGAGCCTTATCAACAGACCCATCTTCGTACAAACTTCTTTCGCTGAACCATACGTCAAACTCAAGGCCGAGGTCTTTGACGTCCTGTTTTATCTCCTCCATTATGGCGTCCATACCGAAGCAGGCGAGGAGGTCTATATCGTCATCCCCTTTGAAGGACTTTGTGTAGTTGAGAGGAAACGGGAAGGACCCCTCAAGTAGCTTGTCCCTGACCTTCGTAAGATCCTCACCCCTGAGCAGGGAATCTCCCAGCGTATCTTTTACCATCAGGGCGATCTCCCTTATGTAGTCACCCTTGTAGCCTTCTCTCTCAAAGGTCTCCTTTACATCAGGTCTCGTGTTCTCCTTCCCGAAGAACTCCAAGTATCTGTATAGTATTGAAACGCCGAGAAGGTATATCTGCCTCCCTGAGTCGTTTATGTAATACTCCCTCGTGACATTGAAACCGAAGAACTCAAATAGCCTGGCTAAGGTGTCTCCGACAACCGCTCCTCTACCGTGGCCGAGGTGGAGCGGACCTGTTGGGTTCGCACTCACAAACTCAACCTGTATCTTCCTGCCCTTGCCCAGGTCTTCCCTGTAGTAGTCTTCGCCCTTTTCAAGTAGCTCTGCGAACTCCTTAAGTAGAAACTCCCTTGAGAACCTGAAGTTCACGAACCCCTTTACCGCCTCCACGCTTCCAAAGACATCCTCCTCCCTTAGACGGTCAGCTATCTCCTTCGCTATCTCCTGAGGATTTTTCTTAAGTTCCCTTGCCAGCAGGAAGGCCACGTTTACAGCCAGGTCTCCCAGCTTCTCGTCCTTGGGCTTGTCCACCCTGAACTGGGGCGGATCTATATCCCATAGGGACTTTACGACCCTCTCTACTTTTTCCCTTACTATCTCCTTCATGAATTTTGATTATACTTACTTTTTGAGGGTCTCCTCCAAGGTATCCCTGAAGACACTCTTCCTTTCTTCGGTGTATATCTCCGTTATCCTGACGCCGAACTTCTCACCTACAACGACGAGCTCACCCTTGGCTATAAGCTTCCCGTTCACCTTTATATCAACAGGTTCGGTGGTCTCTCTGTCAAGCTCAAAGACTGACCCCGGACCCATATTAAGCAGCTCCTTTATCTGTATGACCGTTGACCCGACCACCACCTCCACGTTGAGGGGTATGTCCATTATCCTCTCAAGGAGTTTGGAGAGGTCCTCACCCGACGGTTTTGAGGGTTGGGCCTCGGCCTGCTTCTCCTCTACCTTTGTCCCCTCCTCTTTCTGTTCTTCCGTATGTCCGCCCTCCTCCCTCTGCTTTGCTAAAGCCTCCTCCCACTGCTTTGCGAGTTCCTCCTGGGAGAGTCCCTGTTCCTTCTTTTCCTCTTCCGCCATAACCGCACCTCTAAAAGTTTAATCTAAGTTCTCTATCTCCTTAAGGAGCTCTTCCGCCATAACGCCCTCTTCCACCTTCCTGACAGGCTTCCCCTTTTTGAAGATCCAGGCAAAACCTCTTCCGCAGGCGAGACCTATATCCGCCTCCCTCGCCTCACCTATGGCGTTCACCACACAGCCCATTATGGCCACCTTTAGGTTCTTATCGGAATCTTTTAACTTATCTTCCACTTCCTTAACCACCTTAGGGAGGTCCACCTCTATCCTACCGCAGGTGGGACACGCTACTATCTCAACACCTCTTCTCCTGAGTCCCAGAGATTTGAGTATCTCGTAAGCTGTTTCCACCTCAACGACGGGATCGTCGGTAAGTGAGACCCTCACCGTATCGCCGATACCAAGATACAGGAGAATCCCTATCCCAACCGAGGACTTTATTATCCCCTTCGTCCCCATGCCCGCCTCGGTTATTCCTATGTGCAGGGGGACGTCCGTCTCCTTCGCAAAGATCAGGTTGGCCTGAACGTTGGTGAGGACGTCCGAACCTTTTATGGAAACCTTATAGTTGGCAAAGCCCCACCTCTCAAACCTTTCGGACCACCTCAGGGCGCTCTCCGCAAGGGCCTCCGCGGAAGGGTAGCCGTACTTTTCAAGGAGGTCCCTCTCTAAAGACCCGGAGTTCACACCTATCCTCACAGCAACCCCTTTTACCTTCGCCTCCTCCACTATCTCCCTCACTACCTCCTCCTTTCCTATGTTCCCCGGGTTTATCCTTATCCCGTGGACCCCTTTCTCCATGGAGAGGAAGGCGTATGAGGGTGCAAAGTGTATGTCCGCTATTATGGGAACGGGACTGTTCTTAACGATCTCACCGAGGGCCTCCACATCTTCCTTATGTGGGACCGCGACCCTGACTATCTCACAGCCCGCCTTGGCGAGCCTCTTTATCTGGTCAAGGGTTGCGTCAACTTCGTGGGTCTTGGTGGAGGTCATGGACTGGACCACTATAGGGGCACCGCCCCCTATCCTGACCCAACCTACACTTATCTGGCGTGTCTTCCTCCTCTCTATCATAGGGAATAAGATAGGGTTTTAACCTTACTTTGGCATCTCCTCTAAATCCTTGATGAGTCTGTCTATCTCTATGGCCGGCATGGTGAGGGTCCTTATTGTCCCCCTTGAGTTGAGTTCTATCGCCATCTTCACAACCGTATCGTTATCGGGAGCTTCTATAATGTTCACGAAGTCGTAAGGACCCATCACCGCATACTGGGCGAGGATCTTTACCCCGAACTTCTCCGTAACCTCCTGGTCAACCTCCTTGATCCTTGAGGGCTTGTTCTTGAGGGTTTTTGCACCCTCGTCGGTAAGGGTTGTCAGCATAACAAAGACGGGCATGGTTCTCACCTCCTTATGAGAATTCTATCACTTCCCCGGTCTGAAAGCCTTTACTTTGTCCTCATATGTGTCTATAAAGGCTCCTCCTATGAGGTCTATGCAGTAGGGT
>JAJRQX010000173.1 GCA_024280065.1 Aquificota bacterium | reverse complement strand
GGGAAGGCTTCTTTATTATCTCCCCTGACTCCACCTTGTATGGGGCTACTCCGTGCCACTTCACGGGGTCCTCTTCAGCGGGTCTGTATCCCTTACCTTTCTTGGTCACAACGTGCAGGAGAACTGGACCTTTTATGTCCTTGATGTTCCTGAGGGTCTTCTCAAGGGCAGGCAGGTTGTGCCCGTCCACGACCCCTATGTAGTTGAAGCCGAGCTCCTCAAAGATTATCCCGGGGGATATCAAGCCCTTGAGGAACTCCTCGGTCAGCTTCAGGACCCTTAGGGGTTTGTCTCCGAAACGCTTGAGGAAGCTCTTTATCTTCTGCCTTGTCTCCTGGACGAAGTGCCCGCTTATTATCCTGTTCAGGTAGGTGGATATGGCACCCACGTTGGGAGATATGGACATCTCGTTGTCGTTGAGTATGACTATGAAGCGGTCGGGTCTGAGGTGTCCCGCGTTGTTGAGGGCCTCAAATGCCATCCCAGCGGTCATAGCCCCGTCTCCTATAACAGCAACCACGTAGGAGTTATCACCTTTGAGATCCTTGGCTACCCTGAAGCCCAAAGCAGCGGAGATGGAGGTGGAGCTGTGGCCCGCACCGAAGGCGTCATAAGGGCTTTCCTCCCTCCTGAGGAAACCAGCTATACCTTCAAACTGCCTTAAGGTGGGGAACTTTTCCTTCCTGTCTGTCAGGATCTTCCAGGGGTAGCCCTGATGTCCTATGTCCCAGACGATCGTGTCCCTGGGCGGGTCAAAGACCCTGAGCAGAGCTATCGTCAGCTCAACCACACCGAGACCCGGTCCCACGTGGCCCCCGTTCCTTGATGTCACCTGGATTATGTAGTCCCTTATCTCCCGGGCGAGCTCTTCAAGTTCCTCGTAGGACATACCCTTAAGGTCAGAGGGTCCAGAGTAGTCCTTCAGTATCCTGTACCTCTCAAGCATGAGTTAAAAGATATTTCCGTCTCAGGCAAGGATCAATCTTATACGCCACCCGAGAAGAATGACTACAAGTGTGAGGATAAGACCCGTTAAGGATATTATGAGTCCCAGCTTTCTGTCCGAGTCCCTCTGCTTTATCCAGAGATATATGAAGGACAATAGGGTGAGCAGGACCAGAGCCATCGCAAGAACCTTGTGGGGTGTGAGGAGTAGGGCACTCACCTTCTCCGTGTTTTCAAGACCCTCCGCTGCGAAGCCGGTGAGGGCCGCTAAAACTATGAGGAGAGAAGATATGGCGTGGTTCGTGAGGGCGTAGTAAAAGGAGAAGCTGTTGTTCCTGAGGAGGGAAAAGTGGATAAGGTACCCCCCATAGGTGGTGAGCAGAATACTTCCCGTCATGTATATAACGAGGGGATGGAAGTTCATGACCGCACCTCCTGATCACCGCCACTGCTCCGGGAAACCCTCAAGGGACTGGTCAAGCTTCCTCCAGCCCTTGGATCTCAGTATACTCTCAAGCTCGCTCATCTCCTCAACGCCCCCGATCATAAAACCCTCCACAGGGTCCCTCCAGTAGTGGCCCTCCGACAGATCCACCTGGAATATCTCCCCTGTCTCCGGGTCCCTGACGAAGGTCTGCTCGGAGAGTATGTTCTCCCAGGCGAGTGAGGTCCTGGTAAGAAACTCGTTGTGCTTGTCTATGACACCGAGGATTACCCTGTTCCAATACTTCTGGTCTTCTAAATTTCTCTTCATCTTAGATAGGAACCAGCTGGGATTAGCTCTGAAGCTGGTCAGGACTCCCACAGATAGGTCTTCAGCTCTCTTAAGATCCCTCCCCTGAACGGTAAAGGCCATGAACCATCCGGAGGAGTCAGAGCCCATCGGTGAGAAGGAGTTCATGTAAAAACCCATCAGAAAGGCCGTCCTCACCAGGTTGTCCTGTTTTACTGTGAAGTATCCTCTGAACACACCGAGATCAACAGACCTCCCGAGGACACGGCCCATATAAGTAACCTGCCTTTTCATACTCTCCTCAAACGCCCTCATGAAGGCGGTCTCGGGAAGCTCCTCCAAGGAGGTTAACTCCCAACCTCCGCCCCGGGAGTTCCAAAGGGATATAAGCAGGTCCACGGCAGATTCAAGGGAGTTCACAGATACAGGAGCCTGTGAGACGAAGCTCCTCTCGTTCACCTTTATCTCGGAGAAGTATCCCACGGGAGAGACAACGCTTGATACATTTATCACGTCCATCCTTATGACTTCCTCTCCACGGGTCGCCACGAAGTGTATGTTCCTTCCCAGGGTGGGAAGAACCGTCCCGAAGAAGTCCCAACCCCTGGGTATCCTTAGGGTGGCGGCTATCTGACCCGTTTCAGGGTCCCTTATGACGACCTTCTTAGAAGGTGTGCGTTTCCTGGTGAACCTGAAGGACCTTACTACCTTCACCATCTCCTCCAGCTGGTCCGGTGGCGTGCCTCTTGGGTAGTAGAAGCTGACCACAAGGGTGTTCCTCTTTAAGGGGATCAGGTATGTTAAGGAGGTGTATTCAGAGGGGGGCATCCGGCCAACAAGACCCCAGTTTATGGAGAGCATGGGGTCAAGGAGGTACGGGTATCCTGCCATGTCCGTTCTCAGGAGTATCCCGTACCTGACCCTCTTGAAGTGGGTGGAGTAGCTCCTCGCTATCTTCTGGTTCTCGGCAAGTATCGCCCTCGCCACTTCCTTAAGGTTTCCTCCTCTTTTTACCCTCAGGACCGTGAACCTTGTCATATCGTCCGATGTGATGAGGACGTATCTGGGGAAAACGGTTAGGTTCCAGTTAGCAGGGATTCTCACCTGAAGGCCGTGTATCGGGTCTCTCAGGGTAAGCTCCTTGGCGTAAGACAGGGCAAGAAGGACCAGCATAAGGTAGAAAGCTATCAAGATACCTCCCTCCTCTCCTCCTGAAGGACAGCAGAAAGGTTCTCAACCGGGAAGACCCTTGATACACCTCCCCTCGCGGAGACGCCTATCAGTCTGTCCGCAAAGCTTGCCAGGACCTCCCTCAGTGTTACCACTATGAACTGGGCCTCCCTGGACTTCTCCTTTATGAGCTCACCTACCCTGCGTGCGTTTGCTTCATCAAGGTGGGCGTCCACCTCATCAAAGTAATAGAAAGGAGAGGGTTTGTACTCCTGTATGGCGAATATAAGAGATAGAGCTGCCAAGGTCTTCTCTCCCCCGGACATGGCCTCAAGGTACTGGACGTCCTTACCCCTGGGCTTGACTATGAGGTTCAGCCCTCCGCTGAATGGGTCCATCTCGTTCTCTATGACCATCTGGGCCCTGCCTCCCGGGGAGAGAAAGGAGAAGATACGCCGCAGGTTCCTGTTTATGTTGTTGAATGCGTCCATAAAGGCCTTCAGCTTCTTGGTCTCTATCTCCTCTATCATCTCCTTTATCGCCCTCCTCTCCTCCTGGAGCTTTCTGTGCCTCTCCTCATAGTCCTGGTATCTCTCCAGCTCCTCCCTGTAATCCTCGTCCGCTTTCATGTTCACGTTGCCGAGGTTCGCCATCTCCCTCTCCACCCTGTAGAGCTTCTCCTTCAGTTTGGAGAGGGACTCCTTCACCTCGGGCGGTTCTCCATCAAAGCCTATCTCTTTTAACCTCTGTTTGAGGTCAGAGAGCTTCTGCTGGACCCTGCTGAGGTTCGTGCTGAGGTCCCTCTCTCTGGACCTTAGGTCCTCCTCCTCCATTCTGAGCCTCCCTATCTGGGACTGCAGATCTCTGACCTCCTCCTCCAACCTGTCCCTGTCCTTGTAGAGCTGGTAGACCTGGGCTTCCATCTCCTTCACGCTGTTTTCAAGCTCTTCCCTTCTCCTCCGGAGGGCTTTTATCTCCTCCTCCATACTCCTGGCCTCTTCCCTCAGGTCCTCTGCCCTGGCCTCCCTCCTCCTTATCTCTTCCTCCACCTTCCCCATCTGATTCTCCCTGTCCTTGAGCTGAAGTCTCAGGTTGTTTAACTCCTCCTTACGTGCCTCAACCCTTCTCTTTATCTTCTCATACTCCTGCCTCTTCTCCTCTATGCCCGAGGTCTTGTAATAGCTTATTATGTCCTGCCTCTTAAGCTCAAGGTTCTTCAGCTTCTCCTGAGCGTATTCAAGGTCTGTCTTAATCTCCTCTATCCTTGCCCTGGCCTTCTCCATTTCCTCCCTGAGGTGGTTCACATACTCCTTAGCCTTTTCAACTTTCCTGTCGTATTCCTCAAGCCTCTTCCTGCCCTCCCTGGATATCTCCTCCGCCTCGGAGAGCTTCTTATCAAGGGTCTTGAGGAGGGCCTCCTTCTCCGCTATCTCGCTCCTTATAGCTCTCATCTTTATGATGAGGTCCTGTTCTTTCTCTCTTAAGTCCTGCTCCTCAAGGTCAAGCCTTCTCCTCTCCTCTTCGTAGAATTTTCTCCCCAGATCTCCCCTTGAGGTGTGGCTGCCGCCCGTTATCACACCGCTTCTCTCAAAGAGGTCCCCCTCCAGGGTAACTATCCTGTAGGTCCCTATGCCTACCCTT
>JAJRQX010000172.1 GCA_024280065.1 Aquificota bacterium | reverse complement strand
CCGTTCCACTGAACCCTGTATCCTTTTTAACAACACCTCTTCTCTCCTTCGGGGCGAAACTGAAGGTTCTCAGAGAGGTATTCGTTCCCCCGGGGAGGGGTGATGATGAGAGCCTTGCCGACTTCGTGAGGAGGAGATTGGGTAGTGAGGTCCTTGACTACTTAGTCCAGCCTTTCGTATCAGGAGTCTACGCGGGTGACCCGGAAGCCCTTTCGGTGAAGTATGCCTTTCCCAAACTTCACTCCCTTGAAAAGGAGTTCGGAAGCTTGATAAAAGGTGCATTTAAGAAGAAGACCCTGGGACCGAGGGGTTCCCTTGTGTCCTTCAGAGGAGGCCTTAAGGACCTGGTCAGTAGACTCGCTGAGGGGGTTGAGGTGAGGAAGGAAAACGTGGTCCTCAGGATAAGGAAGAAGGAGGACAGGTTCGTCCTTGATACGAGGGGGGGGAAGGTGGAAGCCAAGGCTGTTGTGGTCTCCTCGCCTGCGTACACAGCTTCATATCTCCTTAAGGACCTTTCCTGGAGTGCAGCCTCCGAGTTTGACAGGATAGACTACCCTCCCGTCGTGGTGGTGAACGTGGGCGTGAAGGAGGGCTACGTTCCGGAAGGGTTCGGCTTTCTGGTTCCTAAAAAGGAGGGCAGGCGGATACTCGGCGTCATATTCACCTCAAAGCTCTTTAAAGGCAGGGCTCCTGAGGGGAGGGATCTCCTCACCGTCTACATGGGTGGTGCGATGGACAGGGGAGTCCTTGATATGAACGAAGAGGAGATACTGGAAACCGTAGAGAGGGAGCTCAGGGAGATTCTCGGTGTTCCAGGTCTTGAGTTTGCAAGGGTGAAGGTATGGAAGAGGGCTATACCCCAGTATAACCTGGGCTACGGTAGGTATCTTGATCTGGCGAAGGATGTTGAGAAGGAGTTCAGAGGACTCTTCCTTACAGGTAACTACCTGGGAGGTATCTCCCTTGCGGACTGCATAAGGAACTCCAAGAATGTAGCGGAGAAGGTGGTCAGGTTCCTTGAGGGGGGTTGAGTTTGTCAATGGCGGACTTCATATCCTTGAGGACTTCCCCGTCCACCCTCTTTCTTCTGTCCAGAAGGTAGGATACACCAACAGCCCCTATAAGGGAGTTTGTTATGAAGACCGAATCCGCCTCAAGAAGATCCCTCAAGGTCATAGCCCTTTCCTCAACTCCAAGCTCCCTCGTGAGGACCTCCAAGGTGGTTCCCCAAAGGAGGCCCGCCTCCTTAGGAGGTGTGTATAACCTGTTCTTCCTTAGAACCACGAGGTTAGAGGAGGAGCACTCGGTTACCTGATCCTTTTCGTTCAAGATGATCGCGTCATAAAAGCCTTTCTCCTTAGCGTACCTCCTGACCAGGATGTTGAAGAGGTAGCTGGTGGTCTTATGTCTGCAGATGGGGTCTTCGGAGTGTCTCCTGTAGGGGGACAGGGTGAGGGAGACATCATCCGGAACTGGTGGAGTCTGCTTCACTATAACCTCTATCCTGTACATTTCGGGCACATCCGCAAAGTGGTCACCCCCTTCATAGACGAGCAGGAGCTTTACGTATACGTCCTTTCTGTCGCCTGCTTTTTCCCTTATGGCTCTCAGGAACTCACCGTAGCCGGGGCAGGGTACGTTCAGGGACTCTGCGGAGTTCCTTAACCTCTCGTAATGGATCCTAAGCTTTGGCGTCTCGCCTCTCCAGAGGATCGTCTCAAAGAGGCCCTCCCCGAACTGAGTAGTCCTGTTCATACCGTAGCCTGGATCTTCCTGAAGGCTCTCCTTATACCCCTTATAGCTTGCTTTATCCTCAGCTCGTTCTCAACGAGGGCGAACCTCACGTAGCCCTCTCCGTATTCTCCGAAACCTATGCCGGGGGATACAGCAACCTTAGCCTCCTTGAGGAGGAACATGGAGAAGTCAAGGGAGTTCATCCCCACCCATTCAGGTATCTTGGCCCAGACAAACATGGACCCCTTGGGCCTTTCCACCTGCCACCCCAGTTTGTTTAACCCCTCAACGAGGACGTCCCGCCTCCTCTGGTAGATCTCCGCGTTCTTTCTGACTATCTCGTAGGGGCTGTCAAGGGCTATTATGGCCGCGACCTGTATTGGTGTGAAGACACCGTAGTCAAGGTAGCTCTTCAGGTGGGCTAAGTTCTTTATCAGCCTCTCGTTTCCGACCGCAAAGGCTATCCTCCACCCGGCCATGGAGAAGCCCTTGGACATGGAGTAGAATTCTATGGCCACGTCCTTCGCACCCTCCACTTCAAGGATTGAGGGAGGTCTGTAGCCGTCAAAGGCTATGTCCGCGTAGGCAAAATCATGGACTATCCATATACCCTTCTCCTTCGCAAACCTCACAAGCTCTCTGAAGAAGTCCTTCTCAACGCAGATGGTGGTCGGGTTGTGTGGGAAGCTGACAACTATTGCCTTGGGCTGTGGCATGGACTCCTTTACGGTCTGGTATAGGCGTCTAAGGAACTCCTCCTGAGGGTCCTGACCTTCTTCAAATACTATGGGTATGGACCTTACCTCACCTCCGGCTATTATGGGAGCGTAGTAGTGGATCGGGTAGGTTGGGTTCGGGACTATTATGGAGTCTCCGGGAGTTATCATGGCGAGCATCAGGTGAGAGTAGCCCTCCTTTGCACCTATGGTCATTATCGCCTCCCTTTCCGGGTCCAGCTTTACACCGAACCTCCTCTCGTAGAAGTCGCATATGGCCTTCCTGAGCCTGGGTATACCTTTTGAGGAGGAGTAGCCGTGTACATTAGGGCGCTGGGCTACCTCGCAGAGCTTGTCTATTATGTGTTTGGCTGGGGGGATGGTCGGGTTCCCCATACCCAAGTCTATTATGTCCTCACCCTGGCGCCTCAGCTTATACTTGAGCTCGTTCACAACCGCAAAGACGTAAGGGGGGAGCCTCCTTATCCTTGGGAAGGCCCAGTCCATGTCTCTCTCAGTCATCTTCCATTTCCTCTTCAAGCTCCTTACATTCTATACACATCGTCGTTACAGGTCTTGCCTTGAGCCTTTCAAAGGGTATCTGGACTCCGCAGTTCTCACAGACACCGTAGGTCCCTGCGTCCATCTTCATAAGGGCGTAGTCTATCTTGTGGAGGAGCCTCGCCTCCCTTCCCTTTATCCTGAAGGTGAGATACCTCTCCCCCTCAAGGTCCGCCCTGTCTATCTCATCTCCTCCTTCAAAGGTCACGTTGGAGGGGTCCCTTATCTGCTCCCGGGCTGATGCTATCAGCTTCTCTCTCATCCTTATAAGGGTTTCCCTCAGGTCTCTTATCTGTTCCTCCGTAAGGTGTTTCATACTTAAAGTATATTACTTTTTGCCCGAAAGCCATTCCGCTATAATCTTTATTTCCATCTCGCTAAGATCCCTTCCCCAAGGACACCTTTTAGCGAGGTTTATTACAGCCTGCGGGTTGTTCCTGTACTTCTCTTTAAGATAGGTTAGGGGTTTCGGACTGTTCTGGGCGTGGCACTTCATACAGTGAGTCTCAAACAGGACCTTACCTTCCGATGAAAGGGCGATCTGGACCAAGGCCAAGATAAGGACAACCTTACCCATGGCTCCCACCTCCTCGTGTTCTAATAGAATTTATGCGGATGAGGGTAGTCATATCCGGAGGAGGGACAGGAGGTCATTTCTTTCCTGCCCTTGCCCTTCTTGGAGAGGCCAAAGATATGGGTGTTGAAACCTTCTATGTGGGTGCGGAGAGGGGCATAGAAAGAAAGCTTGAGAGTTTAATACCCTCAGAGAGACTCTTCCTTCGGGTCTATCCCCTGAGGGGAGTTCCCATTAAAGAAAGGTTGAAGGCAACCGGGAGCTTCTTTAAAGGTTTTTTGAAGTTAAGATCCTGCCTTGATGGTGAGTTCAGGTCCCTCATACTCGGAGGTTACGTAAGCGTCCCTGTCGGTCTTGCTACCCTCTCAAAGGGAAAACCTCTCTACCTCCACGAGCAGAACTCTGTCCCGAGTGCGACCAACAGGGTTTTTTACATGGTGGCCAGGAAGGTCTTTATAACCTTTGAGCACACAAAGAGGTTCTTCAGCGGAGATCACGTGATAAGAACGGGGCTTCCGATCAGGAAGGAGCTGAAGGAGGCTAAGATAAACAAGAAAAGCGCCAAGGAGGTCCTGGGCTTTGACCCCTCCTCTCCTGTGTTCCTCTTTATGGGGGGTAGTCAGGGAGCTAAGTTCATAAATTCCCTCGCTGTGGAGTTCGCAAAGAAGACCGGAGTCCAGACGCTCGTAATCACCGGAGATAAGGATTTCCAAAGGATGAGGGAGATGACGGAGGGCATGGAAAAAATCAAGGTATTCCCCTTCAGAACGGACATGGGCGTTGTTTACTCCGCGGTTGACATCGCGGTGGTCAGGGCTGGGTCGTCAACCCTTACCGAGTTATCCCTGTTCAAAATCCCCGCCCTCATGATACCCTATCCTCACGCCGCGGGAGACCACCAGTTCTACAACGGTAAGGAGATAGAGGAGCTGGGCGGAGGCATAGTCCTCAGGCAGGAGGAGGCAACCCTTGAGAGGGTTATAAGAGCGGTTGACAGGATCGTGAATAACCACGGAGCCATGAGCGAGAACATAGGGAAGTTCGCACACCCGAACGCATCAAGGGTCATCCTTGAGGAGGTCCTCAAGTAGTCTCCTTATCTGGACCTTGTTCCTTTCGGTGCTGAGTTTAACGTAGCTTATCTCCTCCGGAGGTTCAAAGACCTCCTTCTGTTTAAGGTATATGTTGAAGTCAGCGTCGGAAACGTCCTCTCTGTTGCTCAACCTCCTCTTTATCTCCTCCTCGCTGGCCCAGACAAGTATGAAGAGGGGTCTATCAAAGGAAGAGGTGACCAGCTCCCTCTGCCACCTCTTCAAGAATGTGGCATCCAGGACGACCTTCCCACCAGTCTTTAGGCAGGACGCAGCCCTCCTTACCATCTCCTCGTAAACTCTCCTCGTCATCTCTTCCGTGTATATGCCTTTCCCGAACTCGGCCCTGGCACTTTCCGTAGGTCCTATACCCGCCAGCTCCTTTCTGATAACATCGCTCCTGATCCACTCGTAGCCGAATTCTTCGCTCAGTATACTCGCCACAAAAGACTTCCCTGAACCCGAAAGGCCGAAGACAACGACCACCCTTGCCATAGGGAGATTATAGTTGACTTAAAGCTCCTCTAATCATAAATTAAATAATATGAATATTCTAAAATTCTTAATTATTCTGGCGGTCTTATTTTCAGCTTACGGACAGGAAGTGGACCACGAGGCCATAAAACGCGGGTATGAAGTGTTCAGGCAGAGCTGTTCTCTCTGTCATATGGAGCGGGCTTCCCTGTGGGAGTTTCTAAAGGCGAGGCTCAAGGTTCTGAAAGGAGAGAGACCCCAGAACATAGATGCACCTCCCATGAACTTGGTATCTGCGAGGATAAAGAAGTTTTATCCTACGGAGGTAGAGTTCGTGGAGTTTGTAAAGGACTACATAACAAACCCTTCAAGAGAAAAGGGTGTTTGCTTCAAGGCGGCCTACGTTTTCTTCGGAGTAATGCCCCCGATAGGCCAGGGTATGTCCGAGGAGGACAAGACAGCAGTAGCAAAGTGGTTATACTACAGGTTTTCGGACAGATGGGACGACCTCTTCAGAAAGGTAAAGGAGCTCCAGAGACAGGTCCGGTCAGAAAAGTGATGCCCTGCCCGAGCTGCCGCAGACCTTTATACGTCTCCTGACCAGGTCCCTAACACGCTCAAGGGCAGGCCTAAGAGTTTCCTTTGGTTCCAAGATCTCTCTCCTGTTGTAAAGGGAGCTTCTGAGACCCGCGTTAAAGGCTAGACAGATGTCCTCCCAGGTAACCACCTTGTTGGCACCAGCCTCAACTAGACGTCTCACCTCCTCATCCGTGAACCCTTCTTTAAGTTCCGGCCTCCCTCCCAACCTGCTGGTCTCAAGGACATACTCATAGTATCTGGCCGGAACGTCCTTCAGGGACACAGGGATGTCAAGGAGTCCCTTTACGGGTGTTATCTCATCAGGTTCAAGGATCAGGGAGTGAACCCCGGTTCTCCTGACGAACTCCACCTTTATGTCCGGAGAAGACCCCTTTGGGCCTCCTGCATCGGCCTCCACGGAAACGCCGGAAGGTGTGCAGAGTGAGATCACCTTCCTTGTGAACTCCACGCTCTCCTCAAGGTTTCTCTCCGAGTTGTCAAGGCTGAGGGATGTGAAGCCGAACCTTAACGCGAACACCACCTCCGTAATCTCCCTTACCCCCTCAAGGTGCAGGGATGCGGGGACCTCGCTCCTCTCCAGGGACGATCTGACGGCATCAACGAGGTAGGTTGCGTCCCGATCATGCAACCGTTCTGCCCTTATGTGTATGAATGCTGGAGACCCCTCAAGGTGTACCTCCTCAAGAATGGGAGAGAGGAGGTCCGGTATGTCTATACTGAAGGCCGGGACCGCAAAGCAGTAAGTGTTTGCCACTTCAAGGAGGATGCTACCTGACAGGAGAGGCATCACCCGAACCTGCCCGTTATGTATTCCTCGGTGAGCTTGCTGTCAGGTTTGGTAAATATCTTCTCGGTCGGGCCAAACTCCACCAGCTCGCCCATATACATAAAGGCTGTGTAGTCCGATACTCTTGCCGCCTGTTGCATGTTATGGGTGACTATAACTATGGTGAGCCTTTTCTTCAACTCAACTACCAGCTCCTCTATCTTGGCTGTGGAGATAGGGTCTAGGGCGGACGTTGGTTCGTCAAAGAGAAGGACCTCGGGTTCAACAGCTATCGCCCTCGCTATGCAGAGTCTCTGCTGCTGTCCTCCCGATAGAGAGTAGGCGTTCTCGTGGAGTCTGTCCCTCACCTCTTCCCACAGGGCAGCGGCCCTTAGTGCCTCCTCCACCTTCTCGTCAAGGATGCTCTTCTTTTTTATGCCCTTTATCCTCAGACCATAGGCAACGTTCTCGTATATGGACTTGGGAAAGGGATTGGGCTTCTGAAAGACCATGCCTATCCGCATCCTTATAGCTATCGGATCAACGCTTCTGTCTATTATGTTTATCCCGTCAGGGTAGAGGATTATCTCCCCCTCATACCTGTTTCCCGGGTAGAGGTCATGCATCCTGTTGAAGCTCCTGAGTAGCGTCGTCTTGCCACAGCCGGAAGGACCTATTATCGCGGTCACCTGGTTCTCGTAGATCCTCATGTTTATGTCCTTAAGAGCGTGAAAGTCCCCGTAGTAGAAGTTGAAGTTCCTGACCTCTATCTTTACAGGGGTTTCCATCAGAGAACTATTTTAACCGTATCTCCTTATGCCGTGGACGAGGGCTTTCGCTGTTATAAAGAAGATCAGTG
>JAJRQX010000171.1 GCA_024280065.1 Aquificota bacterium | reverse complement strand
GATACGCCACTACGACCCTGAGTTCATGGAGGTCTTGATAAACACAGACCCGAGGGTGAGAAAGTTCATATCCTACTATTTTGACTTCATGAAGAAACACCCCTACTACGAGGAGGTCCTTGAACCACAGAACCTCTTCGGAAACTGGGATTACATAAGGTATAAGCTGAAGATCCTGTTCCCTGAACTTAGCTTTGAGGAGATAGACAGGTTCAAGTTCAGAAGGAGGGAGTTCATAAAGTACGTGAAGGAAAAGACCGGTGAGTCCGAGGAGCTCGTGGAGGAGAAGCTTCTCAAGGCAACCTGGTATGAGAGCGTTCCGTACCTTGAGCTTGAGGAAGAGATGGACCCGAGGTGGCACCCCGAACCTGTAATGACCGAGGAGGACTGGAGGTTCATAAAAAAGAACATAAACGGCAGGAAGAACATAATCATAAGGGGAGAGAACGGTAAGGAAAAGCTCGTCTACGTTGAGGTGGACATCCCAGAGGAGGAACTGGACAGGTTCAGGAGGGACAGGGAGGGACTCAAGAGGCTCCTTATGGAGAGGTACAGTCTTGACGAGAGCGGAGCTGAGCAGATCCTCAGGAAGGCGGGTTGGGAGTCCGAGACCTACCACATAATACCTCCTGTGCATACGGACGCCCATGCGGACTACGGAGATACGGGGGAGGAAAAGAAAGAGACTGTCAGCCAGGTGAAAAAGCACTTCCGCATATCCGACCTGACCGCCCACATAAGGTATTTGGGTGGAAAGGAACTTGAGATGCTGAACTACTGGGAACTGCTAGAAGATAAACTTCACGAGGTTCGTGACAGACTCGGCCTCTTTATAAGGACCAAGAGAAAACTTCTCGGAAAGCTGTTCGGCATATACTATACCCTTGACCCCGTTATGGCGGAGGCGATACTGACCTCGGATCCGGACACTGTAGCCATGCTCAGGGACCTCATCGTAAGAGACGGTGTCAGAAACAAGAGGTTTGTTCTCTACGAAAACTCAAGGGCCTGGAACGAGGTGAAGAGGAGGATAGTGTCAAGATTTCCCGAGGTAAGCGAGGAGGAGGTTGACAGGTTCAGGGGCAGGAGGAAGGAGTTTATCAGGTATCTCGCAGAAAAAACGGGGAGGTCTCCCGAGTTTATAGACGAGAAGCTTGAGGAGGCGGGCTGGCTGAGGTCGGAGGAGATACCCGCCTTCCTCAGGCAGATAGGTCCCTGACAGGTATGAGGTCCTTTATTGCCTCGTAGATCTTCAGTGTAGCCCTTGACCTGTTCAGGGTGTAGAAGTGAAGTCCGGGGACACCGTTCTTTATAAGGTCCTCGCACTGCTTTATGGCGAAATCAACGCCTATCTTCTCCACCTCTTCGGGCCTGTTCTCCACAGGTTCCATCCTATCTATAAGCTTCTGCGGTATCGTTGCACCGCACATGCTCGCAAATTTCTTTATCTGCTTGAAGTTGGTTATGGGCATTATCCCGGGGATTATGGGTATGTTTATGCCCGCCTTCAGGCACAGGTCTACAAAATCGTAGTAATAGGAGTTTTCAAAAAACATCTGGGTTATGGAAAAGTCCGCTCCCGCCGTAACCTTTTCCCTGAAAAACCTGATCTCCCATTCCATATTCGGGGACTCCGGATGCCCCTCCGGGTAGCTGGCGACACCTACGGAGAACCTGTATCCGAAGTTCTCCCTTATGAGACGGACGAGCTCAACCGCGTACCTACAACCACCCTCAGGTGGTCTGAAGTCCGGCCTGTCCCTGGGAACATCCCCCCTAAGAGCCAGTATGTTGTCTATACCCATCCTGTCGTAATCCTTCAGGATCTCAACCAGATCCTCCCTCGTGTGGGCTATGCAGGTGAGATGGGCCATAACGTTTAGCCCCGCTTCCTCGTGGATCCTCTTCACAACCCTCCTCGTCCTGTCCCTCGTTGAACCGCCGGCGCCGTAGGTGACGGAGACAAAGGTAGGCCTTAGGGCCTTAAGGTCCTTTATGGTCTCAAAGAGCTGTTTTTCACCCTCTTCGGTCTTCGGAGGAAAGAACTCAAAGGATACGGAGAACTCTCCCTTTCTCAGTATATCCCCTATCCTCAACCCTTCTCCTCCACCGCGTATATGCCCTTCAGGTTTCTTCCCAGCTCACCCCAGTCAAGACCGTATCCAACGAGGAACCTGTTAGGCACCTTAAAGCCAAGGTAGTCTGGGTCAAAGTCCACCTTCTTCCTACCTTCCTTCTCAAGGAAGACGCAGGTCTTGAGGACGCGAGGTCTTTTGGACTTCAGGAAGGTATGGATCTCTTTGAGGGTCAGGCCTGTGTCCAGTATGTCATCTACAAGAAGGACCCATCTCCCCTCTAAGTCCGTGTCCAGGTCCTTGACTATCCTTATTACCCCCGAGCTTTCCATAGACTGGCCGTAGCTTGAGACCCAGAGAAAGTCTACGATCACGGGTATCCTGAGCTCCCTTATGAGGTCCGCAACGAAGACGAAGGCACCTTTAAGAAGACCGACAACCACGGGTTCGCTTTCCGCTTCCGAGAAGTCCCTCTCTATCTCTCTGGCCAGTTCCCTTACCCTCTTTGCTACACTTTCCTCATCTATCAACATGTTCAGTTTCTTTCCCCTTATCTCCCACATCAGTTCTCATTTTATCAAGCCTCAGTTCCATAAGCAGGGCGTTCTCCCCGTCGGAATAAAACCCCGGCCTCTCCCTAACTACCTTAAACCCCATCGATCTGTACAGCCTTATGGCTGGTATGTTGGACTTCCTGACATCAAGGGATATTACCTGGGCTTTATCCTTGAATATATCTATAAGCTTTTTCAAAAACCACCTTCCCACACCTCTGCCCCTCCATTCGGGTTCCACAGCGAAGGTCATTATGAAGGCCTCACCCTTTATGAGCCAGACGAAGGAGTAAGCCACTATCCTCCCCTCATGCTCCGCTACGAACCTGTGGGAGTACGGGAGTTTGAACTCCCTCCTTATCGCATCCATGCTCCAGGCGTCTGTTGTGAAGGACCGCCTGTTTATCCTGTAAACAGCCTCTATGTCTTCTTCTCTCATCCTCCTGAAGCGGAGATTCATACGCCTAAAGATTATAAAAGCATTAAGATAATTTAGAAGTATGGTAAGTCTCCTTATACTGATCCTCTTTGCGGCTGGTCTATCCTTCTCCAAAGTCTTCGTTGCCAAGTGGGACGGTCCTGTAACGCCCATAACCGCGGATTTCATAGACAGGGCGATCACAAAGGCAGAGAGGCAGGGAGGGACCCTTTTCGTTCTTAAGCTGAACACTCCCGGAGGCCTTGTGGACTCCATGAGGAAGATAGTTCAGAGATTTCACAGGACGCCCCTCCCGGTAGTGGTGTTCGTCTATCCACCTGGAGGGAGAGCTGCCTCTGCGGGTGCGATCATAACGATCTCCGCGGACATAGCGGTCATGGCTCCGGGTACAAACATAGGGGCAGCCCATCCTGTTCAGCTTTCCCCAGGCGGTAGAAGGGAGGATAAAGAGAAGGAAAAAGGAAGGGACGTTATGGAGGAAAAGATACTTCAGGATATGCTCGCCTTCGTCAGGAGCATAGCCAAGGAAAAGGGGAGAAATGTGAAAGTCGTAGAGAGGATGGTAAGAGAGAGTCTCGCCCTGACCGCTGAGGAGGCACTTAAGGAAGGAGTTATAGACCTGATAGCGACTGATCTCAGAGACCTCCTTAAGAAGGTGGAGGGCAGGAAGTTCAGAAAGTTCGGGGCTGAG
>JAJRQX010000170.1 GCA_024280065.1 Aquificota bacterium | reverse complement strand
CATGGGTGCCTTGTAGGGGTTGTAGGGAGGAAGGGCTATGTCGTCGGGAGGTAGCATGACCGCTTCCCTCGTGTGGGATATGAAGAAACCGTCTATGACGGTTATTAAGGGAACGTGGACGTCTGGCTGCTCCGCAACTACAAAGCCCGCGAGGATCATGTCAAAGAGCTCCTGGGCGGTCTCAGCGTGCCATACCATACATCCTGTATCAAGGAGGAAGGAAACCTCAAGGTTGTCGGGCTGTATAGAGAGGGGAGAGTTTATACCCCTGGCCATGAGGACGAGCTGTATGGGGAGCCTTGAACCCGCCCACATGGGAAAGTTCTCCATAGCCCTAAGGGTGCCCGGACCTGATGTGGTCGTTATCGTCCTGGCTCCCGCCATGGCACAGCCCGCTATCTCCGACATGACGCCGAACTCGGACTCACCCCTGAAGTAGACACCAACGTAGCCCTCAACCCAGAGCTCTCCTATCATGTGAGCTGCTTCCGACTGGGGTGTTATCGGGTATGAAACTGATGCGTCAACGGATGCCCTCTTTACCGCCTCCTTCACCACTTCCGATCCTGTCATGAAGTGCTTAGTCCTGGGTGCCTCAAAGAGAAGGTATTCCGGTGAGACGATTCTCTGGCCCGCTCTATTGAACTGAACCTGTTCCGTCTTCTGCATAACGCCACCTCCCAGAGTTACTTACCAAGCTCCCTCCTCACCTCCTCAGCTATCCTTATAAATTTCTCTATTTCTTCCGTGTGCTGATCCCTGAGCGTGATCATGGCATCCTCGTGGCCCGCCATACCGCACATCGCTATGGTGAAGCAGTCAGTCTCAGCCCTTATGATCTTAAGGGCAACGTTGGCATAGTGGCAGTGAACACCTATGAAGATGCAGGCCTTTATGTTGTTGTGCCAGATCGTCAGGTTAGGGTGGTTCGGGTTTATCTCCTTTTCGGGGTCTATCTTGGGGTACTTGGGCCTATAGTCATACATAGGGATTATCTTAGCTCCCAAGACTTCAGCCATCTTCCTGACAAGCCTGGCCTTTTCCTTGGCTTCCTCGTTCCAGGCGTACAGGACCTGAGGCCCGGGGAATATGGTGGGGTTGTCCCTCGTCAGCATAGCCTTGGCAGCTTCCCTCATCGCTATCTCCTCATCCACTATCTCGTTGAACATGAGGGCCTTACCCGGCGGCGGGTTCAGGAGGTTCTCGTAAACCGCAACAGGGTAAGGAGAGTACCCTGAAGGTCCGAGCTTCGCCATCTCACCTTACCCCCGCTACATCCCTGTTTTCAGCGTAAACCATCTCTATGGAATCCCTCTTGAGAAGATTAGAACAGACGTAAACGCAGAGGGCACAGCCCTTACACCTTTCCGTGTTCACGTAGGCATGGTGTCCCTCGTCGGTATACATCAGGGTGTTGGGTTCAGGACAGAAGAGGGTACACTGTTTGCAGTTGTACTTTGTGCATTCGTCCTTTATCACCTGGGCCACGTAATACATTCTCCAGCCTCCTCTTTTAAGAGGGTTGTGATAAAAATATAAGGGAAACCTAATATGAAAACAAGGGCTGACCCTATGATTTAGATTAGAGATGGGGGAGCTCGCCAGCTGGCTCACTTTAATGTCTGTAAAGGGTCTGGGGGAGAGGAGTATAAAACTGCTGATACAGAAGATCGGGGATCCGGTAAGCGTCCTTGATGCGGACGAGGAGACGCTGAGGGCAGTAGTCGGTCCAGTTAAGGCCAGGGCGGTAAAGGAGAGGAGGGGTGTGGACGAGAGTAAGATAAGGGCGGTTGAGATGAGGGTCAGGGAGGAGGGTATAGGTTTCCTGACGCTGACGGACCCGAACTACCCCGGGAACCTCAGATCGATACCCGATCCGCCACCTGTCGTATTCTACATGGGGGAGCTCAGGAACACACCCCTCGTGGGTGTAGTGGGTCCGAGAAGACCCTCTCTGGGAACACTGTCTTTAGTTGAAGGACTTGTTGCGTATGTCCTAAGGTCAGGCTACGGGACTGTTTCAGGAGGTGCTCCGGGCGTTGATATTAGGGTCCACATGGCGACCGTTGAAAGGTCGGGCTACACACTTTGTGTCCTCGGCTCAGGCATTTTAAAAGCGGGCAGGCACCTTTTGAGACTGGTGGAAAGGTCAAACGCAGTTTTACTCTCCGAACTCACACCCGACGCACAGGCCACCAGATACACCTTCCCGAGGAGGAACAGGATCATAGCGGCACTATCGGAGCTTCTCATAGTTCCGGAAGCTGGCCAAAAGAGTGGCAGTCTGATAACCGCCGGGTACGCCTTCAGATACGGGAAGAAGATTTACGCTTACATAGGTGAGAACAACTCCAGGTGGGAAGGGTGCAGGAGGCTGGTGAGTGAAGGTAAAGCCCTCCCCTTCTCGGACCCTCGGGAGGTGTTCGGAGAGGTGGAACGCGATCACCTCTTGGAACTCCTCAGGAGGCCGAGGACCTTTGAGGAGATAAGGGAGTTCCTTAAACTTCCTCCCGAAAGGCTCATGGACGCCCTCACCCGCCTGGAGATAGAGGGAAAGGTCAGGAGAGAGGGGCCCTTCTACACCGCCTGCTAAAATTAAACTGATGGGTCAGTCAGTAAGACTGTCTAAAACGGAGCTCGCCGTCCACACCCTTATCGTCATGGCGGGAGCCTTCATGGCTATACTTGACACGACGGTGGTGGATATCTCCCTGCCCAAGATGATGGCTCCCCTCAAGACGGACCTCTACGGTATCCAGTGGGTGGTGACCTCCTACATGATCTCGGCTGCGGTCGTCCTCCCTTTTATTGAATGGCTTGAGAGGGTAATAGGCCTTAAGGTCATGTACGTGGTCGGTATAGCCCTCTTCACCTTCGCCAGTTACATGTGTGGTATCTCGGGAGAGCTCTACCAGATGATCCTGTTCAGGTCCCTTCAGGGTATTGCCGAGGCCCTAGTTATAGTTTCGGCTCAGGCTATACTCTTCTCCGTATACCCCCCAGAACAGAAGGGTGTGGCTATGGGAATATTCGGTCTTGGAGCATCCTTCGCTCCAGCCGTGGGGCCCTCCCTCGGTGGATGGATAACCGAGCACATAGGCTGGAACTGGGTATTTTTTATAAACGTTCCCGTAGGCATCCTTCTCACGGTGGCCTCTGTATTCTTCCTTAAAGAGGTCTCGCCAAGAAAAGCACCGGGTCCCTTCAACTTCATCTCTTTTCTGCTTATAGGCTTCGCAACCGTAGGAACGCTCATAATTCTCTCCAAAGGCCAGCAGTATGGTTGGTTCACATCCAACTTCATAGCCTTCCTGACAGTGGGTTCCCTTACTGCTTACGTACTCTATATCCTGTGGGAGCTCAGGTCTCCTGTTAAGCTCATGGACCTTTCTGTGTTCGGGCACACGAACTTCCTCACAGCGTTCCTCGTATACCTCATGGTCCTCGGGTTTTCTATGTACGCACTCTTCTACGCCCTTCCTTTATACTTTGAACACCTCAAGGGCCTCAGCACCTTCACCACCGGGGTTTTGCTCCTTCCTTTCGCCGGAGCCATAGCGGTATCAACGGTTGTAGCGGGTGTCCTAAGTGACAGGTGGAGTCCCGTAGGAACGGTCTTCATAGCGGTAGCCCTCTACCTCGGGTCTCTCTTCTTCTTCCTCAGGCACTTTGATCTGTTCACACCCAAGTGGGAGGCTTCCCTTGTCCTCATCATCACGGGTGTGGGTATGGGCCTATTCTTCGCACCTGTTACCGTCATAGCCCTCAGGGGTCTTGAGGAGAGAACGGTCCTTATAATAAGCCTCCTTGATTACATAAGGTTTGTGGGAGGTTCCTTTGGAACAGCGATAGCAACCAACATAATAGAGGGCAGGACCTCCTTCCACCTTGACGAGATCTCCTCCATACAGGGACTGAACTACTGGGAGGTGAGGGATAGGATGGAGGGCATCGCAGAAAGGTTCTTGGGCCAGTCTTCCGACATCTTTGATGCCCTTGTAAAGGCCTACTACACGGTCGGGACCCTTCAATACAAGATGGCCATGTCCTATGCCTTTCAGGACCTCTTCGTCTGGTGCACCGTCTTCGCCCTCCTAGGTCTCATACCGCTGGTTCTGCTGAGGTATAATAAACCCGTATGGTCTTTCTTCTGACCCTTCTCATACTCGTCTCCCCGGGCTTCCCGAAGGCTGTTGCGGAGATAAACGGCAGGATCATAACCTACGAGGAGTTCAGCGAGGCCTTTAACGCCTACTGGGAGGAGATACTCCACTTCTCAGGCAGAAAACCCACCTTTGAGGACAGGAAGGAGTTCCTATTGGAATACGTGAAGTCAATGATCCTGAGGGAAGTCGCCAAGGATATGGGCATAGAGATAGATGATGAGGAGGTGAGGGAGTTTCTGAAGAAGACCGGAAGGAGGTCCGCAAGCCCGGTTGTCCTTGAGTTCGCCAGAACGGAGCTGATAGTGAAGGAGATAAGCTCTCTGCTTCTTAGCGGTATTGTCGTGACGGAGGGAGAGATAAGGGCGTACTACCTCCTGAACAGGAGAGAGTTCTACATGCCCGATCAGGTCAAGCTCCTCCGTGTGATCGCAGAAAGCAGGGAAAAGGCGGAGAGGGTGTACAGACTGCTGAAGAAGGGTAGGGTTCCCGAGCCGGAGGAGGGTGTGATCGTCGGAAAGGAGAGGTGGTTCTCCATACAGGCCCTACCCAAGATAGTCAGGAGGAGGATATACCCCTACAGGGTGGGTAAGGTCTCAAGACCGATAAAGCTTGACACAGGCTACCTGATCCTGAAGGTAACCGACAGGAGGGAGGCGGGCATACTCCCTCTTGAGGAGGTGAAGGATATCGTGAGGAAAAAGCTCCTTCAGATAAAGAGACAGGAGGTGTTCAAGGAATGGTTCAGAGAGATCCTGAAAAGGTATCGGGTGGAGTTATACACAGAAAACTTGCGGTGATGCTCCTGACTTTCAGCCTGGCCTTTGCGGACCTCGTGGACAGGGTCATAGCCAACGTGAACGGAGAACCCATACTGGAGAGTGAGCTTAAGGTCGCAAGCATATTTTACGGATCCGCGGACAGGGAGGAGGTCCTGAGGAGGCTCATAGACAATCACCTAATAGCCCAGTTCCTGAGGAGTCAGGGTATGAACATACCTGACGGCTATCTTGAGGCGGTGGTTCGGGACGTAGCTAAGGCAAACAACAAGACGCTGGACCAGTTGTACAGGGAACTCTATGAGGAAGGTATCACCCCTGAGGACCTGAGGAACTTCCTTAAGGTTGAGGTTCTGGCCACCCTGGGTTTTTCCGAGTTCATGCAGAACAGGATAAAGGTCTCCGAGCTTGAGATAGAGTTGGAAAGACTGAAGAAAGGTGAGGTGGAGTACCTCAGGGAGATAGACCTTATAGTCGTACCCAAGGACAGGAAGGAGGATATACTGAGGACCTTATCCGAAGAAGGTCTAGACCTCAAAAGGGTGGCATCAAAACTGGGTCTTCAACTGGAAAGGTTAAAAGTTAAAAAGGGAGAACTCATTAAAGCCCTTGATGAGGAGATCTGGAAGATAGGCGTCGGACAGATAGCGGTTGCGGAGGACGAGGAAAACATCTACCTTGCAAAGGTCGTCAGGGAACACAGGGTTTACTCGGGCAGGACAGAGGAGGAGATCAGGGAGGAGATACTGAGGACCAAGATCCTGCGGGAGAGGGAGAGGATACTGGAGAAGCTCAGAAGGGAGAGCCTGGTAGAGATCCTCCACCCACCAGGACTGGCTGTATCCTCTCCCCCATGATCCTCTCAACGATCCTCTCAAGGTCTTGGGATCTGTCCGTGAAGAACACCTCAGTGCTTCTATCACCCTGATCCACCACTAAGCGGTCCAGATCCTGTGCCACAGCCTCGGAGGAGTCAACTATGTGGACACCCTCTAGGAACCTGCCTATCACATCCTTCAGGAGTGGGTAGTGGGTGCACCCTAAGATAAGGGTGTCTATGCCTGCATCCCTCATCTCGGCCAGATACATCTCCACCACCCTCTCCGCTATATCCCCATCTGTTATCCCTTCCTCAACGAGCGGAACGAAGAGGGGACACGCCTTAGCAACAACCTCAAGACCGAGATCTTTGAGCAGTCTCTGGTATGTCCCGCTCCTTATGGTGGCCTGGGTTCCTATGACGCCGACCTTCCCCTTTGAGAACTTTAATGCCTCCCTGACTCCAGGCTCAACAACACCAATAACCGGAACAGGAAGTCTGTTCTTAAGGTCCTCTATAGCATAGGAGCTTGCCGTATTACAGGCTACGACGAGAACGTCTAT
>JAJRQX010000169.1 GCA_024280065.1 Aquificota bacterium | reverse complement strand
TCCCTCCCTCTCCATTATCTCCTTTGCCTTCTTCAGCATGAATATCCTGCAGTCAACACATGGGTTCACATTCTTTCCGTAGCCGAACTTGGGGTTGAGGACTATATCGTAGTACTCTTCGGAGATGTCCACTATCTCAATAGGAACGCGGAGCTGGGCTGCCGCCTTTAACGCAGGATTGACATACTGCTGCCCGTCCTCCTTCCTGAGACCAAGGCGTCTTTTGTGCTCGGTTATGCAGAAACCTGTATAGAAGTGGAGGGCCTTTATCTCTATGCCCTGGTCCAGAAGGAGGCGGACAGCTAAGGTGCTGTCAAGCCCTCCGCTGAGCAGTGCGACAGCCCTTACCTTCTCCATTACACGCTTGAGAGGAACTCAAACTCACCCTTTTCTTCCTCTTCCTCCTCTTCGTAGCAGTCGGGTATCTTAGCTGCTTCCTCTTCTCTCCCCTGTTTGAGGAGGTAGTCCTTTATGGCTACGTGGAGCGTTTCAAGTCCCAGGTTAGTGCAGTGGATCTTCTGGGGAGGAAGTCCTCCGAGTTCGTCAAAGATGTCCTTGTAGGTGAGGTTCAGGGCATACTGTATGGGCTTTCCCTTGATCATTTCTGTGAGCTGGGAGCTGACCGCTATAGCGGACCCGCACCCGAAGGTCTTGAACCTTACATCCTCTATGATATCGGTCTCAGGGTTCACCTTTATGGTAAAGAGCATAGCGTCTCCGCAGGCAGGGTTACCACACTGACCCACACCGTTCGCATCCTCAAGAACACCTACGTTCCTAGGGTTCAGGAAGTGGTCAAGGACCTTCTCACTGTATTCAAAGCTCATCTCTATCACCTCCTTCAATAAATTTTACATAACTTAATATCTTTCCCGTTCAGACCCCAGTTATGACAGAGGTCAATAGGTTAAAATAAGGACTTTAGGATGCGAAGCCTCATTTCAGTTCAGGACCTGTCAAAGGAGGACGTCCTTCATATAGTAAGCATATCCAAGGAAGCAAGGGAGGGGAAGGTAAGGAGGATCGGCGGAAACGTAGCACTCCTTTTCTTTGAACCTTCAACGAGAACACGCGTTTCCTTTGAGAGAGCGTGCAGGGAACTCGGTATAGAGACCTCAACGGTCACAGTCTCCGAGAGTTCGGTGGTTAAGGGAGAAACCTTCTTTGACACTTTAAAGACCTTTGAGGCCCTTGGCTTTGACGGAGTGGTCTTCAGGGTTCCCTTCGTCTTCTTTCCCTATGAGGAAACCGTTAGGTCTCTGGAAGTCTCACTCGTCAACGCGGGTGACGGCACCCACCAGCATCCAACCCAAGGCCTTACAGACCTCCTAACCTTGATGGACAGGTTCGGTGATGTGAAGGGTCTCAAGGTTCTGTATGTAGGGGACATAGCTCACAGCAGGGTGTTCAGATCCGGGGCACCTCTGCTCGTTATGTTCGGAGCGGAGGTCTCGGTCTGCGGTCCGAAACCCCTTATCCCTGATGATCTCAGCGTCTTCGGCGTTAAGAAAGTCTTTGACAACGTGGATGAAGGTATAGAGTGGGCGGATGTGGTCGTTTGGCTCAGGATCCAGAAGGAGAGACAGGATAGGAAGCTCATACCATCCGAAAGTGGATACCTCAAGCAGTTCGGCCTGACTAAGGAGAGATACAGCAGGCTAAAGGGCTTCTTCATGCACCCAGGACCCGTGAACAGGGAGGTGGATATGGAGGGAGACCTTGTATATTCGGAAAAGTCTCTTATCTACGAACAGGCCAGGAACGGTCTCTTCGTGAGGATAGGGGTTCTTACCTGGTGCCTTTGCGATGGGTAGGAACGTCCTGGTAGGTATAACGGGGGGTATAGCTATATATAAGGTCTGCGACCTTGTGAGGGACATAAGAAGGGAAGGTTACAACGTCAGGGTGGTGATGACACCTTTCGCTGAGAGGTTCGTGGGCAGGATCACATTTGAAACCCTCACGGGACATAGAGTACTTACGGACTGGGATGTAGATCCTTTAGCCCACATAAACCTGGCAAGGTGGGCGGACCTGTTTCTGATAGCCCCTTGCACGGTGAACACCCTATCCAAGGTGGCCCTCGGTATAGGTGACAACCTTCTCACAACCACCGTTCTGGCTTACGATGGTCCCCTGATCTTAGCACCGGCTGCGAACACGGTGATGTGGAGAAGCGCACCCGTTCAGGAAAACCTGAAAAAACTAAAGGATAGGGGTGTCATAGTTGTGGAGCCGGAGTGGGGTGTCCTTGCCTGCGAGGAAGAGGGGGAAGGAAAGCTTGCGGGTAAAGAACGTATCCTTGACTGGATACACTATGCGTTAACTCCCAAAAGGCTCAAGGGTAAGAGGGTCCTGATCACCTGCGGTGCGACGAGGGAGTATTTAGACCCGATCAGGTTCATATCAAACGAGTCAAGCGGTGAGATGGGTTTCTCACTCGCAAGGGTCATGAGGTGGGAGGGAGCTGATGTGAAGGTAATAGCTGGTTTCACAACAGCCGAGGAACCTCCGGAGGTGGAAGTGATAAGGGTGAGGACCTCTGAAGAGATGAGGAATGAGGTCATGAAAGCTCTTGAGGGTGTAGATATCATTGTGATGAACGCCGCGGTGTCCGACTTCAGACCTAAGAAACGTGAAGACAGGAAGATAAAGAGGAGGGGTGATCTTATCCTTGAGCTGGAGAGGACAGGGGACATCATTGGAGAAGTTGGGAAAAGAAAGGGGAACAGGTTCCTGGTCGGCTTCGCTCTTGAAACGGAGGACCTTGAGAAGAACGCCAGGAGGAAGCTCAAAGAGAAGAACCTTGACATGATAATAGCCAACCCTCACGATGTTATGGGTTCAAGACACCACAGGGGTGTCCTGCTGACCAGAGAGGGAGCTGAGGAGTTCTCATTTCCAAGCAAGCTTGAGAGCGCCAAGTTCCTGGTTGACAGGATAGTCAGGGCTATATCTTCCTGAGATCCACGAAGGACCCGCTCTCAAACTCAAGGAGTTTTGGAATAGTATCAAAGATAACCTTAGCGGCTTCTTCTGGTGTTCTCTTGGGAGACTCTTTTATCCTCCTTACCGATGGGAACCTGACCTCATCCTGCTTCATCACCTCCTCAAGCATGGGTGTGAGTACAAGCCCTGGAGCCAAAGCTATCACGTGGGTTTCCTCCATCTCCCTTGAGTAGAGCTTAAGAAGACAGTTCAGGGCTGCCTTGGATATGGAGTATGCACTCCAGCCCCTGTTGCAGTTGTGTCCAGCACCTGAGGATATACCTATGAGAACTTTGACCCTTATACCTAAGTTCATGAGAGCGTCCAGGATGAGCTTGTTGGCCCAGACGTTGACGTCCATTACCTCCTTGAAGACCCTCAGGGGGACCTCCCTCATGTCCCCGAACCTGCCCAAGATACCTGCGTTCAGGATTACAAGGTCTAAGGCACTGAGACCTCTTAGCAGGTCCACGACCGCCTGGTAGACGGTTTCAAGATCCCTAAGATCGCAGGTCCTGAACACCACCTTTCCCTTGAGGTTCTCCGGCAGGTGTCTGCTGAGGGCGAAGACCCTGTAGCCCCTTCTGAGTCCCTCCTCCGCCAAGGCTTTTCCGAGACCGGACCCTATACCCGTTATGAAGAGGTCCATCTCCTCTCCTCCAGGAGCTTTTTGAGGCTCTTAGATATCTCCTTAACCAGGATCTCAAACTTGGGGTTGAGGTCCTTTAACGTGGTGAATAGCTCTTCCGGTGGGACCTCCCATGTGCTTATGAGCTTGTTTTTGAGGTTCGTCATCCTGAAAACGTCCATGTAGTAGCTGTCTGGGATGATACCCGCCTCAACCATCTTGGAGAGACAGTCGTCTCCAAACTTCTTTATACCGAACTTGGGTGCCAGGTGCCTGCAGATCTCAAAGAGGGAGTCGTAGGCGACCTGGTAGAAGTATTTGGTCCTGTCATAATACATGGGCCTTCTCCTGAACTCTTCAAGGCCCTGGGAAAGGACAAAGTCTATCTTCCTCACCGAGTCCTTTATGAACCTCGCCTTCTCGTTCAGGAGGTCAAAATCTATAAGAAGGTAGTTTCCCGTTGTCCTCTTAACATACTCAACCACAGACCTTGCAAACTCCTTGAACAGACCCAGGTTTTCCCTAAGGAACCTGTACAGCTCCTTGGGTGATACCGCATCCTTCAGATCCCTGTATCTGAAGTAGAAGTCTGTGAACTCTTTTAGCTTCTCCGCATCTTTCATACCCACATGATCGGCCACCCTGACGAGACAGTCCTTTGATGTTGTCTTTATACCCAGCACAGCGGACATGTGCCTGCAGACCCTCATACAGCTCTCAAAGGCTAAGTTGAAGTCCACCCTGACCTTATCAAGGACCAGCCTGTTGCCCACAAACTCCTCCTCCGGGAGCGAAATGTGTTTCTTTAAGTCCACGTAGGACTTTTCCAGGTTCTGGAAGGCCTCCACTATGAGGCTTATCTTAAAACCCTTCCTTTTAGTCATCCCTTTAAGATATATCTAAACCTTGACACGGGTCTATGAGGGAACTAAATTCAGGAGAGCAACTTCAAAGGAGTCTGTTATGGACCTATCTGTTGATAAGAACATGGTGGTCTCCTTCCACTACACCCTTGTGGACAAAGAGACGGGAGCGGTTATTGAGTCAAGCCACGAGGACCGACCCGTAACCTTCCTCGTAGGTGCGGGAGAGATCATACCCGGCCTTGAGACCCGCATGATCGGCATGAAGGTTGGGGAAAAGAGGACAATCGAGGTACCCGCCGATGAGGCTTACGGCCCGAGGGATCCCAACCTGATCCAGAAGATCCCCAGGGAGTACTTCTCAAACGTACCCCTTGAGAAGGGTATAACCCTGCAAGCCCACACACCGGACGGCAGGGTGATCACGATGGTTGTGGTCAGTTTTGACGATGAGGAAGTGGTCGTTGACCTGAACCACCCTTTGGCGGGCAGGGACCTGCTCTTTGAAGTGGAGGTTATAGGGATCAGGGAGGCCACCCCGGACGAGATCCTCCACAGGTACTCCCACGGGGCGGGAGACCACCTCACTTAAGACCTTAAGGGCTTCAGAGCCAGGGAAATCGCGAAGGCTAAAACCATAAACCCCATAATGCCCCCGCTCGGGGGCAGGTTGTAGACTAGAGAAATGAGGAAGCCCAGAAGGACGGACAGAACCGAGATCACGGATGCTAAAATGAGTGCGGACCTGAAGGACTTGGCCACCATAAGAGAGGTTAGAGCAGGAACCACCATTAGGGAGGAGGTGAGTATCACACCGACCGCCTTGACCCCCAATACCACGACCAGGGAAACCGCCGTAACGAAGAGGTGGTCAAGGAAACCCACTCTTATACCCTTTACCATAGCCACGTCCTCGTTAAAGGAGGTAAGGACGAGGTCTCCGTAGAAAAGCAGCACTACTGCCAGCGATAGGAGGGAAGCTAAGATAACCAAAACTAAGTCGCCTTCAGATACCATAAGGATACTCCCGAATAGGTAGCTGAAGACAACCTCCCCGAAACCCTTTGTAAGCCCTAAAACAAGAACCCCCAAGGAGGCTCCTCCTGAAAAGACGAGGGTAAGGAGGGCGTCCCCTGGGATCCTGCTTGACCTCAAAAGGAACTGAACGAGATTAGCAACGCTTAATAGGAACACAATGGTAAATAGGTATGGATCAAGACCTATAAGGAATCCCAGGGCTACACTTCCAAAGGCTGCATGGGACAGGCTCGCTCCCAGAAAGGCCATCCTCCTGAGGATGAGGAAGACTCCGGTT
>JAJRQX010000168.1 GCA_024280065.1 Aquificota bacterium | reverse complement strand
TGAGGAACAGAAGAAAGAGGAACAGCGGAGGAAGGAGGCTGAGGAGGAGGAGCTTATACCCCAGCCTGACCCCATAACTATGGAGGTCGGCTACGGCCTCATACCTTATGTGGATGAGGCCCAGGGGGGAGACATACCCCATAGGATAAGGACGATGAGAAAGCAGATAGCCCAGGAGTACGGAGTTATAGTCCCACTCGTCCACATAGGGACAACCTGAGGCTCCAGCCCGACCAGTACAGGATACTCATAAGGGGCATAGAGGTGGACTCCTTTGAAATAAAGCCGGGTTATTACCTGGCTGTGGATCTTGGAACAGCTAGAGGAGAGATAGAGGGAATAGAGACCAGGGAACCCGCCTTTAAGCTGAAGGCCTACTGGATAACCGAGGACAGGAAGGACGAAGCCCAAAGGAAGGGCTACATGGTGGTGGACACAAGCACAGCCATAATAACCCACCTCTCTGAAGTCATAAAGAGAAACCTCCATGAGCTTCTCGGCAGGAACGAGGTGATAGAGCTGATAGACAGACTCTCAAAGAAGTACCCCAAAGTGGTCAAGGACATAGTCCCCGAGCATGTTCCCGTCTCTGTGGTCCACAGGGTACTCCAGAACCTTCTCAGGGAAGGTGTGCCCGTGAACGACCTCCTGACCATACTTGAAACTCTAGCAGATTACATAGACCAGACGAAGGACCCTGACCTCCTGACCGAGTACGTTAGACAGAACCTCTCAAAGAGGATAACCAGGATGTATCTAAAGGACGGGACTCTGTACGCCATAGCCCTCTCTCCGAAGGTTGAAGCAAAACTCATGCATCTTATAAACGAAGGTAAGGAGGACGAGTTCATAGACCTTATCCTGAGCAAACTGCTGAACAAGATCTCAAAGGAGATAGAGAAGTTCGTCCAGTTCCAGGCTCAACCTGTCCTCCTTACCTCAGGAAACCTGAGGAGGTATGTGAGAAAGGCCCTTGAACCTTACCTCCCTCAGCTTGCTGTTCTGTCCTACAATGAACTTGAAAAGCAGGTTAACATGAAGATATTAGGATTAATAGATGAGGACTGAAAAGATAATAGCGGGGTCCCTACAGGAAGCGGTTGAGGAGCTGAAAAGAACTTACGGGGATAACGCGGTTGTCCTGTCATCAAGGATAATAAAGAGGCACAGGTGGGGTTTCCTCCCCTTCTTCAAGACCACACTCCTTGAGATAACGGTGGGCATACCTGAAGAGGATGATTTCAAGAAGGAGGTTAAGAAAAAGTATGGAGAACTTCAGGCGGTTGAGAGGGTTAAAAGCTCGGTAGAGGAAGCTCTCAGAACCGCTAAGGAGATGGAAGGCGATGGTACGGAGAGCCTCGGAGAAGGCTTTTCCCTTAGGGCCAGAAGGGTCCTCTCACGGATGGTATACAAAGGCATCAGAAAGGAGATAGCGAGGAGGATACTTGAGGAAGCCTGCGGCTACGATATAGAGCTCGGTATGCTTGACTTTAAGGAGGACATAAAGACGTCCATAAAAGAGAGCCTGAGGAAGAGCATAGCCCTTGAAGGCAACGGTATCCTGAGGGGGACATCTAAGGTTCTTGTCCTCATAGGGCCTACAGGTGTCGGGAAGACTACCACCGTAGCTAAGCTCTCTTACATCTTTAAGAAGGCGGGCAGGAGGGTCGGCGTCATAACCCTTGACAGCTACAGGGTAGGAGCTGTTGAACAGCTCAGGTCTTTCGTGAACGTTATGGAGCTTCCCTTCAAGATAGCGGAGACGCCCAAGGACCTTATGAAGAGTGTTGATGAACTTGGTGACAGGGATCTGATACTCATAGATACAGCGGGAAGGAGCCAGCACGACAGGTTCAGGCTGAACGAGCTGAAGGTATTCCTTGATAACCTAAGGGCGGACATATACCTTACCTTAAGTGCGAACCTCTCCGAGCTCGTCATGTACGAGGCTATAATGCAGTTCAGCATCTTCCCAGTTAAAGGTCTCATCTTCTCCAAGATGGACGAGACCTCGTACCCCGGTAGCGTAATAAACGTGGCTTACAGGACAAAGCTCCCGATCCTCTGCTTCACCACAGGCCAGACCGTCCCGGACGACATAGTGATGGCCAACTACGACTACCTTACAAACCTTATCTTAGAGGAGGACCATGAGCTTAGACCAGCAGGTGGTTCACCTTAGGCACAGGGAGGGCTCTCAGGAAGGGACCCGCTACATAGCGGTGGCGAGCGGTAAAGGTGGTGTCGGGAAGACCATACTCTCGGTGAACCTGGGGAGGTGTCTCTCCGACTTGGGCAAAAAGGTCCTCATAGTGGACGCGGACCTCGGCCTCAGCAACGTCCACCTTATGCTCGGCCTTACCCCCAGGAAGAACCTCACACACTTCTTCTTCGGGGAGGCGACCTTTGAGGAGATCCTGGTGAAGGTGGATGAGAACCTCTACTTCATATCAAGCGGGAACGGTATCTTGGAGCTGGCCAAACTCCCGAGAGACCAGGTCCTCAGTCTCATAAGGAGGCTCCAGGAGCTTTCGGAGGGTAGCTACGATTTTGTCATCTTTGACACACCTCCCGGAATACACGAGGACACCATAGCGGTGGTCTCCGCCGCTGACTTCCCCCTCATACTCACCACCCCCGAACCTACAGCCGTTGCGGACGCTTATGCCCTTATAAAGGTGGTAAACAAGGAGTGCGGTCTTGACAGCTTCCATCTCGTGGTAAACAAGGTTGAGGGGGAGGAGGAGGGAAGGAAGGTCTATGAAAGCATAAAGCTCCTCACCGACAGGTTCACGACCGCTAAGGTGGACTTTCTCGGAGTTATAAAGTATCGTAAGAACCTCATAAGGAGGATAATAGACCAAGACCCCTTTGATAGGAACTTCACAGGAGACGTGTATAATATCCTCTCTAAAATGGACCTTGGCATAAAGCCGAAGAGAAGAAGCTTTTGGGACACTCTTATCGGAAGGTTGTTCGGGAGATGAACGAAAGCCCATACGCATACAAGGAAAAGGAGAAGGAGGAGATAATACTAAGGTATCTTCCACTCGTTAAAAGCATAGCCTTCAGCATAAAGAGGCACCTTCCTCCGACCATAGACGTCAGAGACCTCATAGGCCACGGTATAATAGGCTTGATAAAGGCTATAGAGAAGCTGGACACGCAGAAGAACCCCGAGAGCTACCTGAAGATCAGGATAAGGGGAGCCATATACGATTACCTGAGAAGCCTTGATTTCGGTAGCAGGAGGATAAGAGAGAAGGAAAGGAGGATAAAGAAGGCCTTAACGGACCTTACAGACAGGCTCGGAAGGGAGCCGAGCGACGAGGAGGTGGCAGAATACTTGGGAGAGGACGTTGAGTCCTTACAGCACGACCTCAGCAGGATATCCTTCTCTTACATACTTAACCTTGAGGACGTCTTCACGGAGGACAGGAGGAGCTATGAAGAGGTTATAAGGTCCGGAAATGTGGACGTGGAGGAGGAGGTCGTAAAGAGGGACACCATAGAGAGGCTGAGGAAGGCCATAGAGAAGCTGGACGAGAGGGAAAAGCTCGTGATCCAGCTTATCTTCTACGAGGAGCTCCCCCTCAAGGAGATAGCTCGGATCCTCGGATGTTCTATATCAAGGGTCTCCCAGATAAAGGGGGAGGCGATAGAGAAGCTGAGAAAGTTCATGACAGACTCCTGACCCACTCTTCAAAAGACATACCTTTCTTTATGCTGTCCACGATCTCCCTTTCAAGGTTAGTGAGGTCCTTAGGAACGAGGTCTGGTCTTTTTTTGAGTGTGTTCTCTATCCTGTGCCACAGTTTCCAGAGTTCTATGAGCCTGTGGTTTCCCGAAACCAGAACCTCCGGGACCTTCATGCCCCTGAACTCCCTCGGCCTCGTGTAAACGGGGTAACCCGTCCACCTTCCCGAGAATGTGTCCTCCTTGAGACTCTGAGGCTCGCTCAGGACACCAGGTATTAGTCTGGCCACACCCTCTATGATGGTCAGGGCAGCTATCTCACCCCCCGCGAGTACGAAGTCACCGAGGGAAACCTCCATATCGGTTATGGCTTTCACCCTCTCGTCCACCCCCTCGTATCTGCCGCAGACTATGAGGATGTTCTCCCTAACCTTCAGCTCCTCAAGGAGCCCTTGGTCAACTCTTTTCCCCCAAGGTTCGGTGACTATGACGAAGGGCTTTCCGAACCTCTCAACCACGTAGTCATAAACCCTGAATACAGGCTCAGGTTTTATGACCATGCCCGGGACACCACCGTAGGCTTCATCGTCCACCTGTCCCTTTTCCGCGAACTCCCTCAGGTCTAAGGGGATGACCTCAATCTTTCCCTTCTTTACAGCCTGCCTGACGATACCAAAATCACAGTAGCAGGAGATAACCTTGGGGAATATAGTCGCTATGAGGAACCTGACCATCACACGTTCAGGAATTCTCTTACCAGCTCCTCAGCCCTCCTCTGGGAGAACCTGTAGTAGGTCTCTATGGTCGTCTTAATGTTGGAGTGACCTGCGAACTCTTTCACCACCTCAACAGGAAATCCGCTGTTCACGAGGTTGGTTATGTATGTGTGCCTGAAACTGTGTATGCTGAAGGGTATCCCGAGCCTTTTAGATAGCCTGTCTGTGTAAACCTGGAGCACACCTCTCTTTACAAAAAAGTTCTCTTCATAGTTCTCTATCCACCTTAGCATCTTCTCCGTTATCCTGTAAGTTTCGTCCCTCGTAGGACCTAAAACCGGAGCGAGCCTCCCTTTGTTCCTCTTGGTCATGTGGGGTTCAAGCCTCACCCACAGGATTCCGCTCTTATCAAGGTAGAAGTTATCTTTCCTTAGCTTCTCAAACTCTCCGAGCCTTATACCGCTGTAGAGGAATAGGGAGTATATCTTCTCATATCTCTTACCCCTGACAGCCTCAAGTATCCTGTTCACCTCTTCCCTTGTAAGGGCCTTTGGGTAAGTGGGTTTCTTCCTTGAGTTTAGCTCCTCCCTGACCTCCTCTATAGCCTGCTCTATCTCCGTAAACCTTTCCCTGTCTATGAACTCCCTCCTCAGAAGGAACCTATACAGGTGCTTGAGGGCTGATAGGTTTGCAAGGAGCGAAGAGGGTCCCAAGGTAGACATGTCTATGAACCTGAATATCTGGGACGGTGTGAGGTTCAGAAGGTCCTCTTCCGACACTAGTCCGAGGGTCTTCATGAAGCTCTTTACGTGCCTCAAGTAGAACTCCGTTGTCCTCGGGCTCTTGGTCCTTTCAAGATTGTTCTTCCAGAGCTTCAGGATCTCCATTCAATAATAATTATATGAAGGTCTTGGCCTTCGTAGGTTACCACAACTCCGGTAAGACCACCCTTGTTGAGAAGGTAGCATCAAGGCTAAGGGAAAGGGGATACAGGGTAGGGTACATAAAGCACGACCCGAAGGGACACGGGATCACGGACAGAGAAGGTTCAGACACAAACAGGCTCTTTAAAGTCCTTGACAGGGTCGCCCTTCTTTCTCCCGGCAGACTGACCCTTTGGAGAAAGGGAGATGGGAACCTTAGGGAGATCATAAGGGTGTTCTTCTGGGACTGCGACATCGTTCTCCTTGAGGGCTTCAAAGGGTTAAAGGACATACCAAAGGTAGCCTTGGGTGAGGTTGATGCTGAGA
>JAJRQX010000167.1 GCA_024280065.1 Aquificota bacterium | reverse complement strand
GGCGACTATCTCCTTCAGCTCCTCCTCCGCCTCCTTTGAGAATACCATCACCGTGTTGGGTCCGCTCTCCTTCGCCCTTGAGAGGGCTATCTCAGCCTTCCTGATGAGGTCCCCGGGGTCTCTACCGTCCTTCGGAAATATGGAAACGCCTATGTAGGCGTTGAGGGTGAGTTCCTCCCCGTTCACGGAGAAGGGTTTCTGGAAGACGGCCCTCACCTTGTCTATGGCCCTGCTCAGACCCCTCATGTCCCTTATTCCGAGGAGGGCGATTCCGAACTTGTCAGCGAAGAACCTGCTAACCAGGTCTCCCGATCTTAAGGTTTTTAACAGCCTCTCCCCTACCTCCTTCAGGACCCTGTCCCCTGCCTCAGGTCCGTAGAGGGTGTTCACCTGGCTGAAACCGGATATGTCGGTTATCACCACACCCGCTATCTCTCTACCCCTGAAGGCAAGGTTTAAGGTCTCCTTCAGCTTCTCAACGAAGAGTATCCTGTTGGGAAGGCCGGTCAGGAGGTCGTAGTAGGTCATCCTCACTATCCTCTCTTCTATCCTTTTCCTGTCTGTTATGTCCCTCTCGCTGACCACAGCCCCCTCTAACCCTATCTCCCTCCAGTTCTCCGGGAGGAACACACTTGCCTCTATCCACCTATAGTCCCCCGTTTTGGTCCTCACCCTGAACTCGGCTGTCCTGAGCGTTCCCGGGGATCTGAAGACTATCCTGTGGATACCCTTAAGTCCTTCAAGGTCGTCAGGGTGGACGAACTCCGAGAAGTGTCTGCCCACAACCTCCTCTGGATCCCAGCCCAAGACCCTCACCGAGGAGGGACTCTTGTACCTTATTACTCCCTCCTCGTCCACTATGGTCACGACATCGTGGGTATGGGCTAGAATCAGCTCCAGCTTGGCCTTCTCCTCCCTGAGTCTCCTCTCAAGTTCCTTCTCCTTCGTGACGTCTACGCCTACCGCGAGTCCCGCGTAGCCGTCCTTTATCTTCACTGTGGTTGCGTACAGCCTCAGTATCCTGTAAGATCCCTCCCTGGTCAGGACCGGGAGGTCATCATACTCTACCGCTATCTGGTCTCCCCTTATACGCCTCAGGACGGTCTCCCTAACCTTTTCTCTGTAGTCTGGATGGACCAGGTCCCACACGTTGTGTTTGTAAAGCTCACCTGCCGGGTAGCCCAAAAGGTCCAGAGCGTAAGGGTTAGCGTACAGGATCTTCTCCCTGTATATGAGTATCAGGACGGGGGCGTTCTCTGTGATCACTTTGAAGGTCTCCCGCTCCCTCCTCAGCTCTTCAGACAGGTGTTCCTTCTCAAGGTATTCGGAGATGGCTGTGGCCACGCCTCTGAGGAAGTTCTCCTCTTCCTTTGAAAACCTGCGTCTTCTCTTCGTGTAAACCGCAAGGACACCCCACAGGTCTCCCATGTGGCTCACGGGAACCGCGAGGAGACTACTAACACCGTAGCTGGTCGTGAGGTCAGGATCCGAGAACCTACCCTCAGACCTGAGATCCTCTGACCTTATGGGTCTGCCTACTTTTGAGCAGTAGTGGGCGTGTGTGTTCCCCCTAAGGACCTCCCTGCCGACGGAACCCGTCCTCCACCCGAACCCTCCCACGAGGACAAACCTGTCCTTCTCGGGTTCGTATCTGAAGACACCGCAGATGTCCACCTCAAGAGCTCCCACAACTTTCCTGCAGATGAAGTTGAGGAACTCCCCGAGGTCTTTAAATCTTAGGAAGCTCTTTAGCAGGTCAACGGAAGCTGTCTCTAACCTTCTTATCCTCTCCTCCTGAGACCTGCCCATGTGGTATTCATTTTAATATTTTCTGAGTGAAAGGTTATAAACTTTTCAGCTCCCTCAGGATCTCAAACTGCCTCTCCATGACGTAGTCGCTGACTATGTCCTCCTGCCTTAGGTCAAGCTCATACTGGACTCCTATCCTGAAGACGTTCCCCCTGTCAAGGACGTATCTAACGGAGCCGATGGTCTCCACCTCGCCCTTGGGGAGTCTGAACCTGACCCTGATCACATCTCCCGTTTTGAGGTCGTTGGGTTCCTTGAGGTAGACCCCAACACCTCCCACGGAGACGTCCGCCATTGAGCCAATGCCTTTCCAGTCGCCTTTTTCAACGTGGACAGGGATCGGGTCCTTCGGGACCACCCTGACGAACCTTCTCCTCTCCTGGGGAAGGTCCACGAATCCAAGGACCTTCAGACTTGCTCTCTCGGACCTCGGGTCCACATCCTCAACCTTCACACCGATGGTTCTCGGGAGGTCCCTTATCTTCATGTAGAGCTCCTCACCTTCCCTGAGTATGTTCAGATCGCACCTCTCCACCGTTACTTCAGCATCTCCCGATTCAACAACCTTCGTCCTGCACACCACAGGGACCTCCTTGTAGTAGGTGATCAGCTCCACCTCCTCTCCAGAGGCGATGACCTTCCGGATCAGCTCCGATATGCTTTTTATATCGTCAACCCTCCTCTCCTCTGGCCTGCCCGCCTTCTCCCTCAGCTCCTTCAGATACCTGCTGTAGGCGGTCTCAACAGCGTTCAGGATCATGTCCGTCAGCTCAAGCAGATCCTTTATCCTCCTGTGGTCCCTGTTTTGCTCCATCACGTAGTCTATGTAGTCCCTGACCATCCTGAGAAGGCTCTTGGTGAGGGGCTTCTTTACATCAACGCCGTGGGACGCCAAGGAGTAAAAGAGCTTCTGGATCTCATCCTCAGAGTCTTTCCTTAAGGAGAATACCAGTGAGTATATCCTCCTCACGAGGACCCTCAGGCTCTGCGAGTTGAGTACTCCGGGAACCTCCTCCTCAAGGTAAGCAAGGAAGTTCTCCACGAACCTGTCCTTGTAGGTATTGAAAAACTCAGCCTCGTCCTTTAAACTTTCAAGGAACCCCCCTTTTCTGTCCACGATCGTATTGTAAACTCTATTCCTGGGATGAGGATCGTGGTTTTGACAGGAGCGGGTATATCCGCGGAGAGTGGTGTTCCAACCTTCAGAGGAAAGGAAGGTCTGTGGAAAAAATACGACCCGAGAGAGCTCGCCACCCCGGAGGCATTCAGAAGGGACCCGAAGACCGTCTGGGAGTGGTATAACTGGAGGAGGGAGATTATAGCCAAAGCGGAGCCGAGCGAAGCCCACAGGCTCCTTGCAGAGCTTGAAAGGAGAAGGGACCTGTGGGTGATAACTCAAAACGTAGACGGGTTGCATCAGAGGGCCGGATCGGAAAGGGTAATAGAGCTTCACGGGAACATATGGAAGGTTAGGTGTATATCCTGCGGTGCGAGGTACTACGACAGGACGGTTCCACTGAGGGAGATCCCACCGAGATGCAGGGAGTGCGGGGGACTACTCAGACCAGACGTGGTCTGGTTCGGGGAGACGCTACCGAAAGATGCCCTTGAGAGGGCATACCAGCTATCCTCCGAGGCGGACATCTTCCTCGTGATAGGGACCTCCGCCCAGGTCTACCCAGCCGCGGAGCTTCCCCTCGTGGCCAAGGGAAGAGGAGCAAGGCTGATAGAGATAAACCCGGAAGAGACACCTATCACCCCCTACGCGGACCTGTCCATCAGAAAGGGAGCCTCGGAGGGTCTCAGGAAGGTCATTGAGGAGATATGAGGATCTTC
>JAJRQX010000166.1 GCA_024280065.1 Aquificota bacterium | reverse complement strand
TTCCTTGACGTAAACAGGGAGATGGAACTGGCCCACAGGAGCCACCTAACAGGCTACATAGCCTTCTACACCGAGGAGGACCTGATAGGTCTGGTCATATTCAGTGGGGGACAGCCCGTAGCACTGTTTGGAGGTAACGGTAGCTTCGGGGAGGAGGCGAGGGCTTACATAAACATGAATCTCATACCATCAAAGAGCTACATGTCCATGTATGCGGTTGAGCCCGAGATACTGAACTTCCTGGTATCAATGCACAAGGGGAACATTCATACCGTTGAGACCATGTTCATGACTTATCAGGAAGCAGAAGACCACGTTACGGAAAACAGGAAGAACGCGGTCATAGTTGTTGAGAGCCAAGGTATATACAGATACGATCTCTTCTTCAGGGGTCAGAAGGTTGAGAGGATCTTAAAGGATAAGGGTTTCTTTGTTGAAGATGAGGACCAGAAGGCCAAGATCTCCGTGAAGGTGGAGAATGTCCCTGAGAGAAGAATAGCGGTCTACGAGGTCTCCTTAGCGGAGAGGCTTGAGCACGTAGAGATAGCCTTTGACCTCACCACCACCGCTGAACCAGAAGATGAGCTCCCAGCGGACATCGTTGACGGCGTTAGGTCGGAGTTCATAAGGAAGGTGGGCCCGGTGGGTAAGATCTTGTGGAGCAGGATACTCAGCGAGATGGGTTTCAGAGAAGGTTCCCTAACAAGGCCACAGCTCAAAACCCTCATACCAAGGCTGGTTCAGGAGATACCTGAAGAAGAAACAAGAAGGGAGTTCAGGGAGAAAATTCGTGAGATATCGCCCGATATAATCTAAAAGGGGGCCTTGGGATGATAGGCAGGTATTTTAGAAACGCTTCTCTGATTGAGAAGTTCGTGGTTCCGAACATCATTATACTGCTCATCCTGATAGGTTCGGTGGGCGCTGTGAGCTATATACTCATACAGGGCCAGATGAAGAAACAGGCGGAGGATATACTCAACAACGGCTACAAGCTCTTCCTTGAACACGTCAAGATAAGAGAAAACGCGGGGCTTTCAATAGCTTATCTTATCAGCCTTGACCCTGCGGTGAAGAGGGCCTTCGCCACCAAGAACAGGAAGCTCCTCTACAAGTATGTCAAGGTCAGGTCGGACCTTGAGATCCTGACAGGGGTCTACGACCTGAGGCTCCACTTCCTTGAACCCGTGGCCATATCCTTCTTCAGGACCTGGAACCCAGAGAGGTTCGGGATAGACGTATCCAAGTTCAGAAGGATAATAGTCACCGTAGCCCAGAGAAGGTCACCCCAGAAGGGTATAGAGGTAGGTCTCAGTAGGACTCTCGTTACCGGGGCGGTCCCTATTGTGGACGGGGACAGATACTTGGGGGCGGTTGAGCTCATAATCCCCTTCAACCCCATACTGGACGAGCTTAAGGACCTCACGGGTATGGACAGCCTCGTCCTGATAACGAGGAGAGCAGCTGCCCACTCCGAGTGGGCGGCGAAGGCGGAGAAGGTAGGAGATTTCTTTCTGTACTACGAGACGAACCCGATCCTGAGAGACATACTCCTATCCGCGATGGAAAGGCCCAACACGGTAGTCATAAAGGAGAACTACGCTATAATGGCGAAGCCGATCTTTGACTTCTCCAGGAAGAACATAGGTCTGCTCATCTTGGGTTACGACCTCACACCGATCATTGACGCCTACAAGCAGCTCGGTATTTACATACTCATGTTCATATTCATAGGTGTGGTGTTCAGCTTCTTCGTAAGCTACATGATCTTCAAGAGATACGTTGAAGAACCGATAAACACACTGATAGAACACACCGAGAGGATAAGCATGGGAGAGGTTGACCAGAGGATACCCATAACTTCCAAGGACGAGATAGGAAGGTTGGCGGAGGCTTTTGAGAGGATGAGGGTTAGCATAAAGAAGGTTATGGATCTGCTCAAGTGAGGGGGTTATTATTTTATAGCTAAGGAGGGAGATATGGAGCTTGACGTAATCCAGTATGAGATAGACGAGGAGACGGAAAAACAGCTTATAAACGCCCTCAAGAACTTCGTTATGAGAACGGACGCTGACCTCGTTATCCTCTCCGATGACGCGGGCAGGATAATCTCCTTCTACGGTAAGAACCTGGACGATACACAGGCGGAGTTCCTGGCCAGTATAATCAGCGGTATTTTCGGAGCGGCCTTTGAGATGGCGAAGATGGTGTCCCATGAGGACCTTCTTGACGCCATACAGTACGAAAGCAAGAAACAGAACGTCGTGGTAAAGGCGGTGGGAGAGAGGTTCTTGGTGGGTGTCCTCTGTCCCAAGAGCGTAGCCCTGGGGACTGTGAGGCTCTTCCTGAAGGAGCTCGCTGAGGAGCTCACCAGGATATTCTCCGCGGTAAGGCCGAAACCCTCTAAACTTCTGAAGCTATCACCCGAAGCTATAGAAGAGAAGCTGAACAGGATACTGGGGACGTCATGAAGCTGAAGATAGTTTACTTCGGGGCTTCGCTGGCTGGGAAGAGCACCAACGTAAAGGTGCTCTATGAGAAGCTGAAAGAAAAGGGCGTCACAAAGGGAGACTACATATCCATGGAGACGGACGAGAACAGAACCCTCTTCGTTGAAATGTTCCTAAGCTCCTTTAACATAGAGGGCCAGAACATAGACATAAAGGTCCTGACCACACCTGGCCAGTTCAGGCTGCACCCGCTCAGGAAGGTGATCATGAAAGGGGTGGACGGGCTCGTCTTCGTCGTGGACAGTGCCAGAGACAGGGAGAACATAAACTTCCTCGTTCTCAGGGAAACCGCCGCTGTCCTCAAGAACAGGGCTTTGACCTTTACTCACTCCCTGTTGTGGTCCAGTATAACAAGAGAGACCTCCCTGACGCCGTTCCCATAGAGGAGCTCCAGCCAGTATGTAATCCTTGGGATACAGAATACGTGGAGGCGATCGCCGTAGAGGGTAAGGGTGTTGTGGAGACCTTCCACGCTATAGTCAAGAAGGTCCTCCTGGAGAAGGTGTCCGCAGGGGAGCTAGAGAGGAAGTGAGACCTCTCCCTTGACACCCGCCGTAATTGAGAATAATTTTCAATTACCGAGGAGGTTGGAAATGGCTGATAAGGTTTACATCTTTGACACCACCCTCAGGGACGGTGAACAGGCCCCCGGCTTTTCCATGACCGCCGAGGAGAAGGTCAAGATGGCCCACCAGCTCGCCAGACTCGGTGTTGACGTGATAGAGGCAGGTTTCGCGGCGGCCTCAAAGGGAGACTTTGAGGCGGTCAGGAGGATATCGGAGGAGATAAAGGGACCTGTAATATGCTCCCTGGCGAGGGCTATGGAGAAGGATATAGAGCTCGCTGCGGAGGCCCTCCGGCCAGCGGAGAGGGGGAGGATACACACCTTCATAGCCACCTCGGAGATCCACATGAGGTATAAACTCAGGAAGACTCCGGAGGAGGTCCTTGAGACCGCTAAGAGGGCTGTCTCCTTTGCGAGGAGGTTTACCGATGACGTTGAGTTCTCCTGTGAGGACGCTACCAGGAGCGAAAGGGAGTTCCTTTACAAAGTTATAGAGGAGGCTATAAAGGCAGGGGCAACCGTGATAAACATACCCGACACGGTGGGCTACGCGATACCTGAAGAGTTCGGACAGCTCATAGAGGACATCATGAACAACGTCCCCAACATAGACAAGGTTATTCTGAGCGTCCATTGCCACGATGACCTCGGCCTTGCAGTTGCCAACTCTCTCACAGCGGTCAGCAAAGGTGCGAGGCAGGTGGAGTGCACAATAAACGGCATAGGCGAGAGGGCAGGAAACGCAGCCCTTGAGGAGATCGTCATGGCCCTTAAGGTGAGGAGGGACTTCTTCGGTGATCTGTACACCGAGATCAACACAAGGGAGATATACAAAACTTCAAGACTTCTCTGCATGATAACAGGTTCCTTTGTCCAGAGGAACAAGGCAATAGTTGGGGACAACGCCTTCGCCCACGAGTCCGGCATACACCAGCACGGTGTCTTAAGCCACAGGTTAACCTACGAGATAATGGACCCAAAGGAGGTAGGCTTTCCGGAGCGCAGGATGGTATTGGGGAAGCACTCGGGAAGGCATGCCCTGAAGAAGAAGTTAGATGAGTACGGAATATCCTACACTAAGGAGGACTTGGATAGAGTCTTTGAGAAGTTAAAGGACCTCGCAGACAAGAAGAAGGAGATATACGACGAGGACATAGATGCTCTCATATACCAGGAGTTCATGAAGGTGGAGATTCAAGAGCCCATCGTGGTTGAACACTTTCAGGTCCAAACGGGGGACAACATGCTACCCACGGCAACGGTTAGGATCTCATTTAGGGGAGAAGAGAAAACCGCCACGGAGACAGGGAACGGTCCTGTGGACGCAACCATAAAAGCGATCCAAAAAGCCCTCGGTGTGAACACCAGACTCCTTGACTACTCCATAAAGGCCCTGACCCCGAACACGGACGCCCAGGCGGAGGCGAGGGTGGTCCTCAGCCTTGACGGGGTTGAAGCCTCTGGGAGGGGAGTTGATACGGACATAATAAAGGCGAGCGTCAAGGCTTACGTGGATGCCCTTAACAGGGCTATTCTCCGTAAGGAGTACATACTTCAGAGGTCCGAGATAAGAAAGGAGGGAACGGTATAATTTAAGGGGAGGTTTCGGTATGAAGAGTCTTAAACTCATCCTTCTTGCGATCCTGATCGTCCCGGTCTTTTACTCCTGCAAGGTTCAGGCCCAGTGCCCTTCAAAGGAGGTCATGAAAAGCAACCTATCCAAGCTGATAAACAGAGACTTCTCCATTGAGAGCATCAAACCCGCAGAGGGCATGCCTGAGGTCTGCGAGGTGGTGGTGAAGGTTGGGCTGAAACCCATAGTTGTCTACACGAACTCGGATGGGAAGAACATAATAGTGGGCAACCTGTTCAACATAGAGACGAGGGAGAACCTGACTGAGAGGACGGTACAGAAGCACATGACCGTTTCAAAGGAGATCCTGAACAGACTGGAGAAACACGTCAACATGACCTACGGTGAGGGGGAGAAGTTCATATACTATATATCCGACCCGGACTGTCCCTTCTGCAGGAGGCTCTCCCCCGCCCTTAAGGACTGGGCCAAGCAGAACAGGGTCAAGATAAAGGTGATACTCTATCCGCTCCCGATACACCCTGAGGCTAAGAAGAAATCCATAGCTATGGTCTGCGACAGGAGGGGCTACGATGACATGCACACCTACAGGAACACAAAGAACCAGTGTGAGGAAGGGAAAAAGGCTATAGAAGCTAATGTGAAGCTCATGGAGGAAATAGGGGTTACGGGGACACCAACCCTGATAGGTATGAACGGCAGATACCTGGTAGGTTTACCCAGGTCCATGGACGACCTGAAGGCCCTTATACAGTGATCACTCCCTACCCCTTATAATGAGCTTTATGGGTGTGTGTTTGAGCTTGAGGTGTTCCCTTAGCCTCTTTACGAAGAACCTCTTGTAGCTCTCTTTCCAACCGTCCGGGTAGTTGGTTATGAGGACTATGGTCGGGGGTCTGGTCCCCTCCTGAAAGGCATAGTAAACTTTCACCTCCTTACCCCTGTAGTGAGGAGGTGGTTTCTCCTTAAATATCTTCTCAACCGCCCTGTTCACAAAAGAGGTCTTGTGCTGTCTTGTGAAGTCCTCGTAAACGAGAAGGGCCTTATCAAGGACGCTCTCAATCCCTTTCCCCTCCGTGGCCACCGTGAAGGCTACGGGAGCAAAGTCAAGGAAGAACAGTTCTTTTCTTATGAAGCCCTCAACCTCATCCTCCGAGTAAGCACACATGTCCATCTTGTTGGCCACTATAACGCACCCCCTGAACCTCCTCTCTATGAGACCTCCAAGCCTCTTGTCCTGCCTGGTGATACCTTCGCTGGCATCTATCATAAGGCAGACGATATCCGAATCCTCTATTGCCCTTATGGTCCTCCCCACAGAGAAGAACTCAACCCCGTACTCAACCCTTGAGGGCCTCCTCACACCCGCGGTATCAATAAGGACAAAGTCCCTTTCCCTCCATCTGAAGGGTATCTCAACCGCGTCCCTGGTTGTCCCAGCTACGGGAGAAACTATAACCCTTTCTTCCTTAAGGAGGGCGTTAATCAGGGAGGATTTCCCGACGTTTGGTCTCCCAACGAATGATATCCTTATACCCTCGTATCTGAGTTCAACCTTGTCCTTCTTGAACCTTCTTACCACCTCGTCAAGGAGCTCACCCACCCCCCTTCCGTGGACAGCGGAAACAGGAAAGACGTGTTCAAAACCGAGGGGATAAAACTCCGAAACGAGAGCCTCATCCTTCTTTGTATCCACCTTGTTCACAGCAACCAGAACTCTGTCCTTAATGGGATAGAGATCCTTCGCTATCTCCTCATCAAGAGGTGTCAGTCCCTCCTTGGAGTCTACGACGAATATAAGAACATCCGCCCTCTTTATCTCCCTCTTTATGGTTTCCTTCACAGACCTCAGGATCTCATCGGAGGTTTTAGGCACAAAACCTCCCGTATCCACAAGTATGAACTCCTTACCCTTCCACTCTACCTTTGCTTCAACCGCATCCCTCGTTACACCGGGTACGTCCTCAACTATCGCCTTCCTCCTTCCCAGGATCCTGTTGAAGAGGGAGGATTTGCCCACGTTGGGCCTGCCGACGATTACCACCCTGTTCTCCATGGAGGGGTTATATATTACTCTGTTTCTCCTACTTTGTAAGCCTTTATGAGTTTCCTCTGCTCGTCCATTATGTACCTGTCAATTATCTTCTCCTCTTGTCTTGAGATCTTAAGGAACCTTACACCCATGCAGGTCTGGGTCTGGAGAACCCTCACGTTCACTATCTGACCGACCAGGTTCTCAAACCTGTGCCCCCCGAGCTGGAAGTTCATGACAACGTAGTGTCCCTCCTTCGGTTTTATAAGGTCCTCCGTGCATATTCTAACACCTTTTGTGCTTATGTCCTCTATCCTCCCTGCCATAAACATGGTCTCCTTCAGTGCCTCCTCCGTAACGTCCTCAGCGATCGCGAACTCCACGGGGACGTTCACCTTCCACCTTAGACTCTCCCGCAGCTGGACCCTGTGAAGGTGTTCCGTGTGCTCAAATACGAGGACGAGCCTGTCACCTTCTGTGTATTTGTCCTTTACCACACTCTCAAAGCTGTATCTTCCCTCGTTCTCCCTTATGAAGTGGAACTTGAGGCTCTCACCGACCCTGACTGCCCTCGGCAGGGGTCCAAGGACAACTATGTGAAGCTCCGTCTCCGTTTTGTCCCAGACGGCAGCGTCCACGTAAACGCCGTCCACATCCAGCTTTCCTGTCTGGTAGAGGTCTATGTCCCTTGTGTTCGTTAGAGGTATGAACCAAGGGAGGGTGTCAAACCTGAGCTTCGCCCTTATGGTCGGTATCAGCCTTACACCGACTAAATTCTCACGAACTATCCTTGATACGACTTTTTCAAAAAGTGTCTTGTTTTCATATATCATCTGTGGGTCATAAGGAAGTTTTCTGGCATAGGTCCAGAGAAGCTGTATTTCCTCGTCCGTGAGACCGAGGGACCTTCCCCTCTGGAAGAAGGCCCTCTCCACCTCCCTTATCCTTGATACCTTTCCCCATACGTAGGGTATGGAGATCACAGCGAGGGTTATCCCGAGTATGATGAGGAAAAGTGCTATCTCCCTCCCCGTTGGCCCCCTGAACATATACTTGGAGGCTTCGATCAGGGTATCCCATGCGGTTTGAGTTTCCATAACTTATATATTAATATCTGACCTACGGGGAGGTGTTTTAGGATATATGGCTCATGACCATCTGTTTTAAAGCGTCCTTAGGCTGGACACCTATCCTCGTGTCCACCACCTCCCCGTTCTTGAAGAGTATGACGGTGGGGATAGCCCTTATGCCGTACTGCATCGCTATGTTGGGGTTCTCATCCGTGTTGAGCTTCCCCACCTTCAGTTTCCCCTCAAACTCCTCAGCGAGCTCCTCTATTATAGGTGCTATTATTCTGCAGGGTCCGCACCAGGGGGCCCAGAAATCAACAAGAACAGGCTTGTCCGAGCTTATAACCTCCTCGTTCCAGTTGCTTTCGGTGAGGGTTATGACCTTCCCAGCCATATTCACTCCTCCTTGATCAGCATATTGTAGAGCTTCAGTATCCTGTCGTCCTTGATGTAGTAACATATAACGGACCCTTCCCTCTTCCACCCCACTATGCCCCTGCTTCTGAGTATCGATAGATGCTGGGAAACGCTCGGCTGTGACATGTTCAGAAGCTCACCTAGGTTCTTGACACACTGCTTTCCCTCGATCAGTATGGATATTATCTTGAGCCTGACCGGGTGGGAAAGGGCTTTGAAAAACTCCGCCAGCTCCTCCAGCTTCTCCTCATCTACCACCGCTGTGTTCACCATATTCCTCGCCCTCTGTAGAATT
>JAJRQX010000012.1 GCA_024280065.1 Aquificota bacterium | reverse complement strand
GTAAACACACTTATAGAAGCCTGCACGGACGGTGGAAGGAGGAAGGAACTGACCCTGTTCTGTCCCAAGTCCGCTGTTGAGGGTGATGACAGGATCGTACTGCCTTACCTGAGAAGAAGGCTCAAGGGGTTAAGTTTTCTTGAGGAAAACAGGGTTTTAAGGTGTAAGGGAGTTAGGGTGAGGGCTCTGATGAAGCACACCCACCACGGAGCAGAGACCTACGGCCTCACCTTCAACGAGAGGGTGGTCTACATGACCTGTGGCAGGTATGAGGAGAGGATGCTTGACCTCTATCCTGATGAGCCTGAGCTGCTCATAGTGAACACCACCTTCTACAGAAGGAGGGAAGGGGTGGACCACCTCTCCGTTGAGGAGATAAGGGAGTTCCTTAGGGTCAAGAGACCGAAAAGGACCATCATAACCCACTTCAGCATGGAGATGCACGAGAGGGACCCGGAAAGGGTGGCCCTTGAGCTTTCGGAGGAGCTGGGTCTTGAGGTCATTTCGGCAAAGGACAGCATGATTATAGACCTAAATTAAGATCATGAAGACGATCACGGCGGGGGAGATCCAGTTCACCTACACGAAGAGATACTTTGAGGAGTTCGTCTCGTCAAGACCGAAGGTTTCGGAGATACTGAAGGAGGTAGAGACACCAGCCCTAGTAATTGATCTGGAGGGTATCAGGTCAAGATACGTCCAGATCAGGTATCACATGCCCGAGGTCAATATCTACTACGCTGTTAAGGCCAACGACCACCCTGAGATACTAAAAACCCTCGCGGATCTAGGTTCAGGTTTTGAGGTCGCCTCCTCTTCCGAGCTTGAGAAGGTCCTATCCTTAGGTATACCTCCCGAGAGGATAATATCCAGCAACCCTGTGAAACCAGAGGAGTTCGTAGATTATGCCTACCGTTCAGGTGTGAACAGGTTCGCTGTGGACAGCTTTACGGAGGTGGAGAAGATAGCCAAGGTAGCTCCCAGGTCTAGGGTCTACGTTAGACTATCCGTCCCCAACGAGGGGAGCGACTGGCCCCTCTCAAGGAAGTTCGGGACAGACCCTGACACAGCCCTCTCCATACTTGAGTTCGCCAAGGAGAAGGGACTTGTCCCGATAGGCGTGACCTTCCACGTCGGTTCCCAGTGCAACAACTTGAGAAACTGGTTCATTGCGGTAAGAGAGGCCTCCTACCTGTGGGAGAGGGCGAGGCAAAAGGGTATGAGGCTTATGGTTCTCAACATGGGGGGTGGTATACCCGTCAGGTATATGTATGAGGCTCTCAGGGTAGAGGACATAGCCTACTACGTCAGGGGTCTGATCAGGAAGTATTTCTCTGTTCAGCCCTACGAGCTTCAGATAGAGCCGGGGAGGGGTATAGTGGGTGACCAAGGTGTCCTCGTGTGCAGGGTAATAGGGAAGGCAAAAAGGGGAGAGGAGAACTGGATATATCTGGATACGGGTGTGTTCAACGGACTCGCGGAAGCCCTCGGTGGTATAAGGTATCCTCTTTACGTGGAGAGGGGAGGGGATCTCAAAGAGTGGGTTGTGGGAGGTGTGTCCTGCGACAGTATGGACGTTATAGCGAGAAACGTCTTCCTACCTGAACCGGAGGTGGGGGACAGGGTTTACATACTATCTGCCGGTGCCTACACCACCGTTTACGCCTCCGAGTTCAACGGGTTCCCGAAACCGAAGGTCATATGTCTCTGAGGGTGGCCTTTATCTTCTCCTTCTCATCAAGGGAAAGCTCCACCACCTTCGTTATCAGGCCCGTTATCTCCTGATACTCCTCTTTAAGGAAGACGTATATGCTCCTCTTCAGGGCCTCAACGCTTGATGCTGTAACGCTCATTATGGTAAGTATGGGAACGTCAAAGAGGCGTCTTGCAGCCCTGATAGCGTCCTTTAGCATTATGTCGCTCATGTAAATTATCTCGGGGTTCAGGAAGAGGGCCTCCTCCACACCTTCCTCAAAGGAGTCCACGTCAACGCCCACCTCCCTCTGTATGACGATGGAGTTGCTGTGCTTTATCAGATAGGTTATGGGCCTCTCAAGTACGTAGAGGAGCCCCGTCTCCCTGTCACATATCTCCTGAAGGAGGGAGTAGGAAAAGAGATTGTGTATGACATAGGAGGATCCTATGACCGTGACTATACCGTTGGTTTCCAGTAAGGTCTCAAGGAGATCCTCCACCTCAGACCTGTTTGAGACTATGCTCTCAAGCCTCGGTATCTCGTAGGGAACCTTCACTATGCTGACCACATAGCTTCCCCTTTGGGTGAGATAGGTGACCCTTATCCTGCCCACCTCGGGAAGGCCGAAGGAGAAGAGGCCCTCCCTTCCGAGGGGTCCGAGGGAGGTGGTCGTGTTTGACCTCAGGGATATGAGGGTGTCCCTTATGTCCTCGGGGGAGAGTATTATGTCCATTATCTTGTTGATCCTTCTGTCCCTTCTCTCAACAGGGGAGGCCTTGGGAGCTAGTATGACCTCTGTGAACTCCCTTCTTTCTCCGAGGAAGTTCAGTATCTCAGGAGCTAAGTTCATAACTTCCTCCCCTCAGAGTATTTTATAGCCGATGACTGCAATCATACTTAAGTTTTCAATTTACTATATTCTTAAGAGAGGAGGCGCGGACGCATGGCGGTAAAGGATATAATGGACGCTTTCAGAAACAAGGATCTGAGCGATATAGGTATAAAGGAGAACTTAGCCCAGCTTGTGAAGGACATAAAGCTGATAGGAGACGAGCTTGACGTGATCCTGTATCTCCCGAAGCCGGGTATTGAAGGCCTCCTCAAGACCAAAGTTCACGAGGCCCTTTCGGGTGTTCCGGACGTCAAGAACGTGAAGATCAGGTTCGCCGACTCTCCTCCTCAGCCCAAGCAGGAGGTACCCGTAGGCCAGCCGACCTTTACGAGGAGACCTGTCCCGGGTGTAAGGCACCTGATAGCCATAGGTAGCGGTAAAGGAGGGGTTGGGAAGTCTACGGTCGCGGTGAACTTAGCTTTGGCTCTCAGGAACCTCGGCTACAAAGTGGGTCTCCTTGATGCGGACATATACGGTCCGAGCGTTCCGACCCTGATGGGTATAAAGGGAGAGAGGGTAACCGTTAGCGAGAGGAACAAGCTTGTACCCATAGAGAAGATGGGTATGAAGGTCCTCTCCATAGGACTGATGCTCCCTTCGGAGGACACACCGGTCATATGGAGAGGTCCCATGCTCATGAAGGCCCTAACACAGTTCCTCTTTGATACGGAGTGGGGAGAGCTTGACTACCTGGTTCTGGACCTCCCCCCGGGGACAGGAGACGTCCAGCTCACCCTGGCCCAGAACGTGGAGATCTCGGGAGCGATTATAGTTACCACACCCCAGGACGTTGCCCTCGCGGACGTAAGGAAGGCGACCTCCATGTTCAAGGAGGTGAACGTCCCGGTTATAGGTGTAATAGAGAACATGGCCTACTTCACCTGTCCGGATACGGGTAAGAGATACTACATCTTCGGGAAGGGAAGGGTTGCAGAGTTCGCGGCCTCCTACAACCTCAAAATATTAGGATCCATACCCATAGACCCTGAGGTGGCGGAAAAGTCCGACAAGGGAGAACCAGTGGTAGTCTCCCGCCCTGACTCGGAGGTGGCGAGGGCCTTTATGGGGATAGCGAAGGTTGTTGCACAGAATTTAGGTTAAAGGAGGTAAGGTTATGTTCGTAAAGAAGGCTGGTAAGAAGGTCGTTTACTTAGATCACATAGCCACAACGCCCGTGGCGGACGAGGTCCTTGAGGCGATGCTCCCTTACTTTAAAGAGCACTTCGGAAACCCCACTTCCCTACACAGCTTCGGTCAGGTAACGAAAAAGGCTATAAACGAAGCAAGGGAGAAGATAGCAGCCCTGATAAACGCCAACTCCCCCGAGGAGATCATATTCACCTCAGGAGGTATAGAGGCGAACAACTTGGCCATAAAGGGCATAGCGAACGCATACAGAAAGAGAGGGAGGCACATAGTCACCACCGAGATAGAGCACCACTCCATACTCCACCCCTGCAAGACCCTTGAGAGGGAAGGCTGGGAGGTCACATACCTGAAGCCGGACAAGTACGGTCTCATAGACCCTGATCAGGTTAGGGAAGCGGTGAGG
>JAJRQX010000011.1 GCA_024280065.1 Aquificota bacterium | reverse complement strand
GGATTCACCGAGAGGACCCTTGACGCCCTCGCCATAGCGACCAAGAACGTCCTTTGCGGAGCTCTGGCGGAGCTCTGCTGGAGTGACGACCCGGATTATCTTACGGGTTACGTGGCCTCACCCAGGACGGGTTACGTCAGGATACACCCGCTCAAGGAGAGAGGGGACCCGATGGGCGGGAGGGTATATTTCATTAGAAGGGAGAGCGCTGAGGAGTTTACAAGATGCGTGGAAAAAAAGGCCATCTTGTTAAGGGGATCGCCTTCCTTCTTGTGATCGTACTCAGCCCTGTTGTCTTCATAGGCCTTCCCGTCAGAGCTGCCTTCTCCGAGTGGTTCGTAGAGTGGGAGTATTCTAAGGAGGACTTTCCCGAAGACCCCTACGGTATGGATAGAGAGTACAGACTCTATCTGGCGAAGCTGGGGCTCAGGGCGGTCCTCTCCGACGAGGGTATGGAGGAGTTCAAGAGAGCCAAACTCCCGGACGGAAGACGGGCATTCAACGAGAGGGAGATAAAGCACATGGAGGATGTCAAGAGACTCCTTGACGTATTCTTCCCTGCTCTCTACGTTTCAACCGCTGTCTTTGGAGGTTCCCTCCTTATCCTCAGGAGCACGGATCTCGTAGGTAAGGCCCTCCTGATCTCCTCCGTAATTACACTGTTCCTGCTTACCTCCGCCCTCCTCCTTTCGGTCACCAACTACGACCTTGCGTTTGAAATCTTCCACAACCTTCTCTTTGACCCCTACTCCTGGAGGTTCCGGTATTCGGACACCCTGCTAAGGATATACCCGATGAAGTTCTGGTATGATGGGACGATTCTGGTAATCCTCTCTTCCATGGCTCTTTGCATTATATCTATGACCGCCGGGGTTATCCTATTATATTTCTCATGGACATCAAGGAGAGGGTGAAGAGGACCCTGAAGGAGCTGATATCCATACCGAGCCCCTCGGGTAAGGAGGAGAGGATACAGGTTTACATAGAGGAAAGGCTGAAGGCCGTAGGGCTTGATCCCATAAGACAGTATGTAGCTGAAAACAGGTTCAACCTCCTTGTCAGGAACGGTTCTGACATTCTCATATCATGCCACGTGGACACCGTTCCTCCCATACATATGAGGAGGGCGTACATACCACTTGAGAGGAACGGCAGTATACACGGGAGAGGGGCATCGGACGTGAAGGGAGCCCTCGCCTCACTCCTGACCGCTCTTGAGCTGTCCGAAGGTGATGTTCCTTTCTCCCTCGCCTTCGTAGTTGACGAGGAAAACAACTCCGCCCTCGGGTCCGAGATGATGCTTGAGCTGGTAAGGGACATACGCTACGCCCTGATCCTTGAACCGACCTACGGTAGGTTCTGCACCAAACAGATGGGAGCTGTTGAGTTCACCCTGTCCGTGAGGGGGAAAACCGTTCACGGGGCGGAGTTTGAAAAGGTTGAGAACCCGTGCAGGGTACTGATGAAGGTGATAGCCAGTATAGAGGAGAAGGTTTCAAGACCGGTAAATCTCATAATGGTCAGGGGAGGGTCAAGACATTACGTGGTCCCGAGGGAGTGTACAGCTCTTGCTGAGGTGAAGGTCTTTGAGGGTGAGACGTGGGAGGAGGTTGAGGAGAGGATAAAGGAGGCGGTGAGGGAGGTCAGGACAAGTTGCACAGTAGGTTACAGGCTTGAGGACGCGGAGAACTTCATAGACTTTAGATCCGAAGAGTTCGCAAGAGCCCTGATGGACTCCTACAGGAAAGCTACAGGAGAGGAACCCTCCATCGGTGTCATGCCCTCTTGGACCGACGGGGCGAACTATTACAAGGCTGGTATAAAGTGTGTTGTCTTCGGACACGGGAACCTTATGGACAGCCACACGGAGAGGGAGAGCATCCACGAGGACGATCTGCTCCGGATGACCCTATTCTTCCTTCAGGCCTTCAAGGACTTGAAATGAGGATACTCATAAAGGTCGGTTCAAACCTTCTCAGGACCGAGAAGGGAGACATAGACCTGAACTTCATCTCCAAGCTGGCCCAGTCGGTCAAAGACCTAAAGTGCCTCGGAGACCAGGTCCTCATAGTCTCCTCGGGAGCGGTCCTCTGCGGTATAAAGAAGATAGGTTTAAAAGACAGGCCTTCGGACCTGATAACCAGGCAGGCACTCTCGGGTATAGGTCAGGCGTACCTGATGCATCTATACGATACGGTCTTTTCAAACTACGGCCTTACTGTGGGTCAGGTCCTTTTGACCAACGACATATTCCAGAAGGGTAACAGGAACAGGTTCATGAACGCCAAAAACACCCTTGAGAGAATGCTTGAGCTCGGTGTTGTCCCCATAATAAACGAGAACGACACCGTTGCGGTAGGAGAGCTACTCTTCGGGGACAACGACTTCCTCTCCGTCTACGTGAGTTACATGGTGGAAGCGGACCTTCTCGTTATTCTCTCCACCGCAGGAGGCCTCCTTGACGATAAGGGCAACGTGGTCCCTGAAGTAAGGAATGTTGAGGAGGTGATGCCTTACGTGAAGGGGACAGGGAGCGATTTCGGGACGGGTGGCATGAGGAGCAAGCTGGAGGCAACGAAGCTCGCCCTCTCCATAGGTATACCTGTTGTCATAACAGGTAAAGAGGACGACCTTCTGAAGGTGAGGGAGCTGAAAACTAAGGGAACTCTCTTCCTCCCCTCAAGGAAGGTAAGACCGAAGCTCAGAACCATAGCCATGATAGAAGAGCCGAAGGGAGCCATATACGTGGACAAAGGTGCGGTTGATGCCCTGAGGAGAGGTAAGAGTCTTCTTCCTGCGGGTATTATCAAGGTGGAGGGGAGCTTCTCAGCAGGGGACATCGTCAGCGTTATGGACCCATCCGGCATAGTTGTGGCCAAGGGAAAGGTGAACTTCTCAAGTGAGGAGATAGACAGGGTAAAGGGACTAAAAGGGTATCAAGTGAAAGAGATACTGAGGACAACAAAGGAGGAGATTATCCACAGGGACAACCTGGTAGTCTTTCAGTAGAAGACCCTGTAAAAGACGATCCCTAGGTATTCTCTTATGGCTATGACCGAATCGTAGAAGACGCTGTGCTTGGGAAACAGGCTGTACAGGTTATACCTCCCCTCAAACCTGAAGTCGGTCGGGTAAGGTGTAACCTCCAGGCCTTCCTTCCTGAAGGTCATCAGGGCCCTCTTCATGTGGAAGGCGGAGGTGATGAGTATGATCCTTCCACAACCTAAGTCCCTGCATATCCCCTTTACGTACACGGCGTTTTCCCTCGTGTCCCTGCTCTTTGTGTCTGTGTATATGTAGCTTCCGTCAATACCGAGGTCTAAAAGGATCCTTCTCATCACCACTGCCTCGGGTACAATACCCGTTGCTGCACCTCCGGAGAGGACTATAGGGATTCCAGTCCTCAGATGAAGCCTGTAGCCAGCGATCAGCCTCTTGTAAGAAGCGGGTTTTAAAACACCCGAGTTGTATGTGCCTCCGCCGAGGATGACTATGACGTCCCCCTCAGGTCTTTCCGGAACCCTTAGACCCCTCTCAAGGGGATAGTAGAGGAGGTCCTTGAAAGGTTCAACGGATATTAGATAGAGGGTGAGGGCGGAGCTAAATGAAAGGAACCTTACAAACCTCCTCTTCCTGTTCAGTAGACCTGTGAGGAGGAAGACAAGTATGTATAAACCCGGAGGCAGGATGAAGTAGCTCACTATCTTCTTCAGGAAGAACATCAACCTTTCTTGCGGACAGCTATTATGACGTTCTCAACCCCTGCCTTCTTTGCCCTGTCCATCACGTAAACCACAAACTTGTGCTTCGTGTCCTCGTCCGCCTCTATTATCAAGTACTTAGGCTTTCTGGCTCTTAAGAATCTTTCTATCCTACCCAGGTCCGCCGGCCTTCCCTCTATGAGCATAGAACCGTTCCTCAAGATCTGGACCTTGGCGGCCTTGAGCCTTTGGGTCTGGCCCTTCTCCGCCTCCGGGAGCCTGACCGCCAGGAATGTCAGGGGAGACTGGAAAGCGAGAACCGCCAGAAAAAGGAACACCGCCAGTAAGGTATCCACGAGAGGAACCACGTCTATGTAAGCCCTCTCGTCAGCCCTGAACCTTACCCTCTTTCTCAGGTTCATATCACTGCTCCAGCAGGGAGAGTATGTCCCTCGCTTCCCTCTCCACCTTCTCTATAACATCGTTCCCTAGGCCTCTGAAGACCCAGTAGGCGAAGAGGGCGGGTATGGCTACTATTAAACCGGTTGCGGCCGCGGTGAGGGCTTCTCCTATCCCTGCGGAGAGGAGCCTCGTCGCCTCCTCCATCTGAACGGAGGCGTAGGCGGTGAAGACCTTTATCAGCCCAGTTATCGTACCAAAGAGGCCGAGCAGAGGTGCTATGGACGCTATCGCTGACAGGAGCATCAGGTTCTTCTCCACCGCGGGGACTATTCCCGATAGCTCCCTCTCCAGGATTGCGCTCAGTTCCGCCCTGCTCCTGTTACCCTTCAGGTACTCCTCAAAGACAGAGGCCAAGGCCCTTGAGAAGACATCCTTGTTCAGGGAAATGACCTTGTATGCACCGTCCACGTCAAGCTTTTGAAGTAGCAGTTTAACCTCGTTCAGGTTTGAGGGTAAGAACCTTGAGGCTCTCAGGTTCATCAGTCTCTCTATTATCAGCACCCAGGAGATGAGGGAAAGGATTATAAGGGGATACATGACTATACCGCCCTTCCTGATCAGCTCCGCTATCTGGTTGAAGACTCCCTCCATCACCTCTTCACCTCACACTCAGGTAGCTTGCTCTTGAGCCTTCTTACCCTCTTCAGTTCCTCCTCCGACAGGTGCTCCCTATCTATTTTATCAAGAAGGCAGGAAGCGTCCCTCCTCGCCTTCATCTTTACAAGTATGTCAGCGGCCTCAATTATGCTTCTGTTGTAGTAAGGGTGGACCCTCTCCGGCATAAGGACCACCTCAACGAAACGTTCTAGGGCCTTCCTCCTGTCCTTTCTCTTCTCAATCAGACCTAACCTGTATAGGGCCTCCGCCCTAACCCTCGGATCGTCACTCTCAGCCGCTATCTGGAGATACTTCTTGCCCCTGGTCTTCTCGTACATCTTTAAGGCGAGGAGTGCAAGGTCTTGGTCCTCCGGGTTCTCGGAAAGGAGCCTGTCAAAGAGGTTCACAGCCTTCTCAAGATTGTGTTCCATGTATAGGGTCAGGGCTTTCTTTCGTTCCGCATAACCTCCCTCCGCAAGGAAGTCTGCCAGCTTCTCAAACTCCTCCCTCTCGTAGTAGAGGTCCGTCAGGAGCTTGGCCGCCCTCTCTTTCTCCTCCCTTCCTCCCTCCTTTATTACCCTTTTCAACATCTCTTCCTTCCTTTCGGGGTCCTCTTCAAGCTCTGCGAGCTTCAGCATAGCCTTATACCTTAACGGGTCCACCTCCACAAGGTCCTCAAGGATGCTCTTTGCTCTTGTTACCTTACCCTCCTTCAGATAAAGGTTGGCGAGCTGGTATCTTAGGTCGGGTATAAGGGGTGAGTCGGGAAACTTCCTTTCAAACTCCTTTATCAGGACCTTAAGGTCATCGCTCGGGCTCTGAAGTTCTATCTGGGCGAGGGCAAGGGTGGCATCCGTGGCTTCCTTTGAGTCCGGGAACCTTCTCAGGATCTCCCTGTAGACCTCCTTAGCCTGGTCGTATCTGCCCAGGTTGTATAGGGAGTCACCTATCCTTAGGAAGGCCTTCCTGCCTATCCTGTCAGGACCCTTGACCCTATCAAAGTAGTTGATCGCCCTTAAGTAATCCTCCTCTATGAAGTAGCTCATCCCTATGAGATATATTTCCTCAGGTGTCTCTCCCTTCAAGAACCTCCTCGCCAGATCCCCTTTTCCCAAGGATACGGCTGCCTTCGCCTTCAGGATCCTCTCCTTGAATCCCTCTGTTCTCTTGAGGACCTCAAGGACCTTTTCGTATCTACCTGCGTTGTAAAAGGCTAAGGCCTTGTGGTATGGATCTTTGAAGAACCTCGCCGCTTCCTCCCATCTCTCCTTCTTAAAAAGGAGCCAGCCGATATACTCTCTGTAGAGATCCGGGAACCTGTTCTCTATCTCCTTAAGGACCAACTCCATCTCCCTTTCCCTCCCCGTCCAGTAGAGGACCTCGAGAAGCCAGAGGTAGTGCTCCTTTGATCTAATAGCGGATCCCTTGAGAACTCTGTAAGCGAGTTCGTAATCCCCCATTCTTATGGCTGACCAGGCTGCCAGGAGAGGTCTTCCCGCTTCCGAAAACTCCCTGTATGCGAGTGCGTAGTTGCCGGAGTTATAGGACAAAGCTCCCGCCCTTTCAAGAAGGTCCCTCATACCAGTTATCCTGTATGCCACCCTTGACAGAACCACCTCTCCCTGAGCGGTGAGTCTGTAGAGGTTCCTGGCGAGTTCAGGGTCCAGCGTCTCAAGAACGGAGGCGTATCTGTAGGCCTTCCTCTGATCTCCCCTCTTTACGGATACAACGCCCATGTAGTATAGGGCCTCTGCTCTGTATCTGCTCCCCGGATATGTATGCTTTTTCAGTATCCTTTCAGCCTCCGCAAGGTCTCCTCTCTTTATGAGGACTATAGCTCTCCTTATCTCCGTGCTCTCCCTGTAGTCCTCGTTCACCTTACCCCTGATGAAGTCCTCCACGTAGGAGCAGTAACGGACAAAAACCGTCCCCGTACAGTCGGGAGGTGGCACCTCCTTCCCACTTTTCAAACTCGCCACTCTGTCCCAGAGGTCATATCCCGTCCTGACATTTATGCTACCTCCCATCATAAGGGTGAGGGCGTATACGGACTCACAGGCCGGGTCCCTGTATGGGTGGACCCAAGAGCAGGAGGACCTGAACAGCTCAAGGGCCTCTTCTTCCCTACCCGTCCTGAAGTAAACCAGACCGAGTATATATTTGGCCTGGGGTATGAAGGAGGAGTTCTGAATGCTCAGAAGGTCAAGGAGCCTGGACTCGGCCCTCCTGAGCTTCCCCTTAAGGTAGTAACCGACCGCTGACCTGTAGTATGCCTTATCCTTAGGTTCACCGCATCCCTTCCCCTCTTTGGGGACGTTCAGGGTGGCTTCTTCCAGCTCCCTCGGAGGTTCAAGAAGCCTTGAGGAGAGGTCAAGATAGGAGTCTTCGGACTTTAGCTCGATCCTGTCCGGGGGAACAACCTTGGGTTTCTCCTCAACTATCCTGCCGACCACCTTAACTTTAAGGCTGAACCTCTCCCTAAGGTCACTCCCGAAGGCAAGAACCACAAGACTAAAGAGCAAAATGACCTTCCACATAGAGGTCCCCCAGATGGCAGGTCACGTTAAGCTCTTTCAGAACCGCCCTTCCCTCCTCCAGATCAACCACCGAGTAGGAAGCGTTATCACACCCGAAAGCCCAGAACCTGGACAGGTCTACCTCAAGGAGGACACACAGCATGCACCTTATAGGAACTGTGTGGGAAACGATCCCTACAGTCTGACCCCAGTGCTTCCTCCTCACCTCCTCAAGAAACCCCTTCACCCTGTTGAAGACATCCTGGAGGCTCTCTCCTCCTTCAAACTTTGCCTTGTGAGGTTCCTCAATCCAGATCCTGAACTCCTCAGGGAACTTTTCCTTGACCTCCTCTACAAGTAAACCGGACCACCTCCCGTGGTCTATCTCCCTCACCCTCTCATCAACCACAGGCTTCAAGCCGATGTGCTGACCCACTATCCTGGCGGTCTCGTAGGTTCTCCTGAGCGGAGACGTATAGAGAACATCAATTGACAGCTTCCTGAGTTCCCTCCCAAGGAGGTCCGCCTGCTTCCTCCCCCTCTCGGTGAGGTCGGGGTCAAGGATCCCCTGATACCTCCCCACAGGGTTCCACTCGCTCTCCGCGTGTCTGACTATTATGAGTCTGAGCATTTAGGGAGATTTTATCATACCCTCTGACCCATCCTCTCCGCTATCTCCATGAGCCTCCTTATCCTCTTCTCAGTTGAGGGGTGGGTTGAGAAGAGCTCCCAGAAGCCTTCTCCCTTCAGCGGGTTCTCTATAAAGAGGTGGGCGGTACCTTCGTTTACTCTTTGGGGAGGGACCTGCATCACATAGTTGTGTATCTTCTCAAGGGCTCTTGCCAAGGCCAAAGGACAGCCGCATATATAAGCTCCCGTTTCGTCCGCTAAATACTCCCTGGACCTTGATATTGCCATCTGTATTATGGCGGCTATTATGGGCGTTACGATTATCAGGAGTATGGACCCGATTATAGCAAGGGGATTGTTGTTGTTCTCCTCATCTCTGCCCCAACCGAATATGAGTGCCCACTGGAGCCAGTGGACGATCATGGATATGGCACCCGCTATGGTTGCGGCTATGGAAGCTATCAGGACGTCCCTGTTCTTTATGTGGGCTATCTCATGGGCGAGTACACCTCTCAGCTCCTCCTCGTCGAGGAGGTCAAGGATGCCCCTCGTCACCGCAACGACGGCGTGACCCGGTCCCCTTCCGGTGGCGAAGGCGTTCGGTTGCTCCATTGGGACCAGATATATGGGAGGCTTGGGTATGTTAGCTCGCCTTGCCAGATCCTCAACCATTCTGTGGAGCCAGGGGGCTTCCTCGTAGCTTATTTCCCTAGCTCCGTACATTGACAGGACTATCTTGTCCGAGAACCAGTAGGAGAGGAAGTTCATAACAGCCGCTATTATGAAGGCTATGAGCATTCCCGTCTTTCCCGCTATAGCGTTACCCAAGAAAAGGAGTATCCCGGTCAGTAGTCCTAAGAGCAGAACAGTCCTCAACATGTATCCCATGGCCTTTCCTCCGACATGCTTGTATCCTTGCCTCTAAAATCTTATATTTATTTTAGCCTTAGAACCAAGTCAAGGAAATGATAGACAGAACGCTGACGGAAGAGAGCATAGACCTCGGGAGATATGACGAGAAATTCTATGCCATCGTGGGAAGGGGGGACGAGAACGTCAAGTTCTTCTCCAAGGTTTTTGACGTTCGCATAGTCCCGAGAGGAACGGAGCTCATAGTCAAGGGAGAGGATGAGAAGGTAAGAAGGTTCCTCTCCTTCATAAGGACCGTCCTCACAAGACTTGACAGGGAGAGCATGACAGCTAAGGAGGTAAGGGACTACGCAAAGGACTTCCTCAGCAAGGTGGACTCAAAGGAGATCAGTGAAGAGGAGGAGATAATCCTGATCACCCACAGGAAGAAGGCCATAGTCCCCAAGACACCCACCCAGAGAAAGTATGTTGAAGCCATAAAGACGCACGACATAGTCTTCGGAGTTGGACCTGCGGGGACGGGAAAAACCTACCTGGCGATGGCGATGGCCCTCTCACACCTGAAAGAACAGAAGGTAAACAAAATAATTCTCACAAGGCCTGCGGTTGAAGCAGGAGAGAAGCTGGGTTTCCTTCCAGGAACCATAGCTGAGAAGGTGGACCCCTACCTTAGGCCACTCTACGACGCCCTGTACGATATGGTGGACTATGACAAGGCAGCTTATATGCTTGAGAGGAACATAATAGAGATAGCTCCCCTGGCCTTCATGAGGGGCAGGACCTTAAATGACGCCTTCATAATCCTTGACGAAGCCCAGAACGCAACACGCGAACAGATGAAGATGTTCCTGACCAGGATAGGGTTCGGGTCAAAGGTGGTCATAACCGGAGACATAACCCAGATAGACCTTCCGAGGAGGGAGCAGTCAGGCTTGATAGAAGCCCTCAGGATACTCAAGGGTATAGAGGGTATAGCCTTCGTCTGGTTCTCCCAGGAGGACGTTGTCAGACATCCCATAGTGGCTAGGATAATAGAGGCCTACGAGACCCATGAACGAGGTGCTGATAAAGGTAAGGAAGGGGAAAGTAGGGAGGAGGAAGTTAGAGGATAAGGTCTTCAGGATCCTGAGGATCCTGGGAATCAGCGGAGCTGAGATAAGCGTCCTGATAACGGACGATGAGGAGATAAAGGAGCTGAACAGGAGATACAGGGGCAAGGACGAGCCCACAGACGTCCTTTCCTTCCCCATAGGTGAGAAGGTCGGCGGAACCCTGATCCTGGGAGATGTGGTGGTGTCCGTGGACACAGCCCTCAGACAGGCGAAAGACACGGGTCTTTCCCTTGATGAGGTTCTGGACAGGCTCCTGATCCACGGGATACTTCACCTTATAGGCTACGATCACGAAAACGGGGATGAGGAGGCCAGAAAGTTCTTCAGCCTGGAGGATAAGGTCTATGCTGAGCTCAGAAGAGGCGAGGGAGCTGATAACCCTCGGTAGGCGGTCCGTAATGAGCGTACTTGAAGGAGAGGACCTTCAGGTGGAGGGAGATCTGAAAGAGAGGTTTTCCCAAAAGAGGGGTGTGTTCGTTACCCTGATGACATATCCGGAGAGCAGGCTAAGAGGTTGCATCGGTATACCCTACCCTCTGTACCCACTCTGGCGGGGTGTCATAGAGGCCTCCGTAGGTGCCGCCTTTAGGGACCCAAGGTTTGAACCCCTCAGGAGGGAGGACCTCGGTAGGACCGTCTGGGAACTTTCCCTCCTTTCAGTCCCGCAAGAGGTTCCAAAGGATAAGCTCTTTGAAACTATCAGGATAGGGAGGGATGGCCTCCTTGTAGAGAAAGGACAAACCAGAGGTCTCCTCCTTCCCCAGGTCCCGGTCAAGCAGGGCTGGGGTGTGGAGGAGTTTCTCAGGAACACCTGTCTTAAAGCGGGTCTAAGTCCCGACTGCTGGAGGGATGAGGATGTTAAGATTTACAGGTTCATCACAGAGGTCTACAAGGAGGTAGAGCCGTGGGGAGAGGTCAGGAGGGTGGCCCCGGGGACATATCCTTAGAGGGCCTTAAGAGGATACAGATAGAGTGTGCCAAGAGGGTGGTGAAGGTGGACGACTTCGATTCGGTGGAGACGGTCGGAGGTATGGACCTTACTTTTGAGAAGATAGACGAGAACCCTACCAGGGCCTGGGCGAGCCTCGTTGTGATAGAGCTGAAGACCTTAAAGACCGTTTATAACCTCGTTGTTGAGGACACGGTAACATTTCCCTACATACCCACCTTCCTCGCCTTCAGGGAGATGCCCCTCCTGCTTAAACTCTACGAGCGGGCGGAGGTAAAACCGGACGTTTACTTCATAGACGGACAGGGTATAGCCCACCCGAGGGGATGCGGTATAGCCTCCCACTTCGGTGTGGAGACCGGAGAGGTGAGCGTGGGTGTCGCAAAGACGAAGCTCTTCGGCTACTACAAAGATCCCGACAGGAAGAGGGGGAGCTACTCCTACCTGAAATACAGAGACCAGATAATAGGTGCTGCTGTCAGAACCAAAGAAGGTTCAGCTCCCATCTTCGTATCCACAGGCCACAGGATAAGTCTGAAGACCGCAATAGACCTGGTTCTGAAAACTTCCCGATACAGGGTTCCCGAACCCACACGCTTAGCTCACAACCTGCTCCAGAAAGTCAGGAGGAACACCCTCTTCTGAGCTGACAGAAAACAAATTAAGAATATATTAATATTCTTAAGGAGGGTGGAAGATGCTTCTGAGCCTTGACGTAAGGGATCAGATCAGGAGCATATTTGAGAAGGAGTTTAAGGAGCCTGTTACCGTCAGGATCTTCTCCCAGGCCATAGGGTGCGACAGCTGTCAGACGGTTGAGGATCTTATAAGGGAACTTTCAGGTGTTGTGGGGGACGGCAGGATAATGTATGAGGTCCATTCCCCTGTCCTTGACAGAGATATAGCTGAAAGGTACAAGGTAGATAGGGTCCCCACTATAGTCATAGAAGGGGATAAGGATTACGGCATAAGGTATATAGGACTGCCCGCCGGCCTCGAGTTCAGCACCCTGATACAGGGGATACTCCAGGTGTCCAAGAGGGAACCCAAGCTATCTCCCCAAACTCTGGAGGCCTTGAAGAGTATAGACAGACCAATAAACATAAAGGTGTTCGTGACCACATCCTGCGGATACTGCCCCTCCGCCGCTGTTATGGCCTATAACTTTGCAATAGCGAGCGACTATATAACCGCCGAGGTGGTAGACGCATCGGAGAACCCGGACCTTGCCGAGAAGTTCCAGGTTGTGGGTGTTCCGAAGATAGTGATAAACGACGGCCTCGTTGAGTTCGTGGGAGCTCAGCCTGAGAACGCTTTTCTCGGATACGTGGTAGCGGCCTACGAGAAGATCAAACGAGACTCTCAAGGATCCTGAGGTTCTCCATAGCCCTCCGGGCTGACCCTTCCCTCTTAACACCTTTCAGAAAGTCTTCAACCATCTCCTTCAGTTTATCACCCCTCTGACGTCTTGTCCTCCTGCCGAACAGCACAAGCTCTTCCTTTAGCAGGTCCAGGACCACCTCACCCCTGTCCGTACTAAGGTCCCATCTTCTGACAGCCTCTCCCTTGTACTCCCATGCTACCTTAAGTGTAAAGGGAATCCCCCCAGCTTCTCCTTCCATCTTCCAGACATCTCCTTTCCTGAAAGTCTTTACCTCCACCTTACCGAAGAGGATTTGCAGGAGGTAAAGGTCGTGCCAGGCGAGGTCCCAGAAGGGGTCTATGTAACCTCTGCCCCTGTTCAGTCTCTTTATCCTTATCTCCTCAACCTTGAGGTCTCTGGGCAGGTTCCTGACAGGATAGGAATAGGCCTCTATCTCGGAGATCTCAAGGAGGTGGCTCGTGTATATGCTCTCAAACTCTCTGCTTGAGGTAGCCGGTGGTTTTTCCAGGAGGACAGGAACCCCCTCGCTCAGGAACTTTGACGCTATCTCAACGTGGTCCTGGGGGTCCACCGCAACTATCACCCTGCTCACCTCCTCCTTGACGTCCCCGAAGTGACAGTAAAAGGGACACTCACCGCACAGGCTGTTTTTGGAGGGGTCTATGTCGCAGAGAACGGGCTTTATGTTGAACTCCTTGAGCTTGTTCAGATACTTGGAACCCATGTTGCCGAGACCTATCAACAAAACGTGCATAACTACCCTTTATGCCGGAGGCGGGAGTCGAACCCGCACGCCCTTGCGGGCAGAGGATTTTGAATCCCCCGCGTCTGCCAGTTCCGCCACTCCGGCTAAGTTAAATTATAACCCACTCCTTGAACCCCATCATTCCATAAGTAAATTCTAATATGCTGATACCTTCAAAGGGGGTTAAATAAAATTGAGATTGAATGTAAATTTTGATTATAATATTATCAGGATGAGAACCTTCGCCGCGGTCATAAGCCTGTTCCTCGGGCTTATCACTTTCTCCTACGAGAGGGATTTCAGCACGCCCGAAAGATCCCTCTCCATGATGTTTCCGGGAGCCAAGATCATCGTAAAGAACATAGTCATCTCCAAGGATCAAAAGAGGGCCATAGAGAGGATTGCAAGGTCAAGGCTTGATTCCCGATTGTTATCTATATACCTCGTCAGGAAAGGAGAGAGGGTGGTGGCCTACGGTTATGTAGATGTCCACAGGGTGAGGACCCACCCAGAGAGTGTTCTTTTCGTCATAAGCCCGGAAGGGAAGATCATCGCCGTGGAGGTCCTCTCCTTCAACGAACCTTTAGAGTATATGGCGGACGAGTCCTGGCTGGAACTCTTCAAGGGTAAGACCATAGACAGGGATCCTCTCAGGGTGAACAGAGACATACCTAACATGACCGGAGCTACCCTGACCGCAAGGGCTATAACGAAGGCGGCCAGAAGGGCACTGGCGATCTGGAGGGTGATCTTCGGAGGTGAGAGATGAGGTTCTTCATATCGTCCAACATAAAGAACAACCCTCCCCTTTACCTTACCGTCGTTCTTTTCCTTATATCCTCTTTCGTCTACTGGGTTATAACCTGGTTCGTTTACGGTGAAAGATACGGTCTCACCTACCGCAAGATGTTTACCTACTTCTTCTCGGATCCGGAGTTCCCTGAAAAGATACCTTTGTCCCAGCTCCTTGAAGACGTCCACATAAACTTCTTCCTCCTGATAGTTTTCCTGATAGTCCTCGCGTCCATATTCATCCACAAGTGCATGAGGGACTCGGTGAAGTATGCCCTGATCGGGACAGCGTTCCTGTCTGCGGTCCTTGAGATAGCCTCCGGTTTCCTGATCTACTTCTTATCACCTATCTTCATCTACCTTAAGATAGCCTCCTTCGTCTCCTTTCAGATAGCGACAGGTCTTATGGTAGCCTTCGCCCTGAAGCTCTACCTGTCTAAGGAGAAGGAAGAACCCCCCGAGAGAGCCATCCTGTACACTCTTGTTTTCGTTTTCACAAGCACGGCGATCCTCTTCGTGGTGGTCAATTTTTTTTATTCGTAGCCAAGCTGGGGTTTACCCCTGATAGCATCGCGAGGTATTACCTCGGTGACCCTTCCCTATTCATGAGACCAAAGAGTTTGGAGGGGCTGCTTGAGGTGATCGGCCCCCACACGGTTGCAATGGCGGTTTACCTCTTTGCCCTCATACACTTTACCTTCTTCACAAATCTGAAGAGAAAGGCCCTCTGGAGCTGTCTTACACTTACTTCCGCCCTTACGGACAACCTGAGTGGTCTGCTTATCAGATACGTCTCTGGGGATTTCGCCTACCTTAAGATCCTATCCTTTCTTGCGTTACAGGTGTCAATGACTTACCTATCCCTGGTTATACTCGTCTCCCTTATAAAACACAGGGCAAAGGCGATAGTTTTACTCTAAACCCTCCTCCCTCTTTGCCACCGCAAGCATCCTCATAATTTCCTCCCTTGAGGTGCCCCCGTATGTTACCTTCCTGTCCGCGGACCCTTCCGGGCTGAGAAGTTTAAGGGCCTCCTCATCAAAGAGGGGTGAGAAGCTTTTGAGCTCTTCAAGGGTCAGGTCCTCCATCCTCTTCCCTTTCTTTAGCAGATAGTTCACCAGCTTGCCCACCGTTCTGTGGGCCTCCCTGAATGGAACACCTTTGTGGACGAGATAGTTAGCAAGGTCTGTGGCCAGGGTCAGGTTTCCGGAGTTTTTCCTTGTCCTGTCCGTTTTTACATCCATACCTTCAATTACCTTTTTCATACCGATAAGACACCCTTTCAGGGTCCTCAGTGAGTCAAAGAGGGGTTCCTTGTCCTCCTGGAGATCCCTGTTGTAGGCGGTAGGAAGACCCTTGAGGACCGTGAGGAGTGATATCAGGTTGCCGTATAGCCTCCCAGCCTTACCCCTTATAAGCTCAAGGACGTCGGGGTTCTTCTTCTGGGGCATTATGGAACTTCCCGTGCATAGCCTGTCCGGCAGGTCTATGTAGCAGAACTCTTCCGAGGACCAGAGGATCAGGTCCTCAGC
>JAJRQX010000165.1 GCA_024280065.1 Aquificota bacterium | reverse complement strand
GAGGGGGCGGTGAGGGTGGAGGAGCTTATATCACCTAAAGGTAAAAGGATCTCGGGTGAGGACTTTTGCAGGGGATACTCCCCCAATGTGGGTGAGCTGTTAAAATAGACGCATGGAGGACAAGCTAAGCAGAGTGGCCCTCCTCGTTGAGAGGTATCTCTCCCAGATCTTCGGGTCCATAAGGGTTTACAGGGAGGGGAACGAGTTCCTCATCCCCTGGGGGTCAACGGTCATAAACGTTGAAGTAGTCTCCGAAGAGGAGGATATATACCTCCACATATACTCGCCTGTGGCCCTCAGGGTAAAGCCCGACAAGGACCTTATGAGGTTCCTGTTAGTTGAGAACACATCCCTGAAGATGTGTGCCTTCTCCATAGAGTTTGAGAAAGGTTTTTTAGACATCATCCTCGGAGTCAAGGTGGACGTTGAGTTCCTTACCAAGGACCTGCTCAGCACGGTCACCATAAGGGTCGGGAACCTGGCAAACGAATACGGAAAAGAGATCATAGCTGTCTTTGGGGGTATATCTTTCAAGGAGTATGTGGAGAGGGAGAGGGCTGAAAAGAGGCCCGTTTCAGAGAGCAAGATCCTGCACGATATCTTTGAGGTGGAGGGTCTGAAGGTAGCCCTTGAGGTATACAACACGGACAGGGAGGACACCTATCTCATAGTTGGTAAGGTGGTGGACACGGGTCAGGTCTTCATAAAGGCCGAGAGGAGGGGAGACCCCCAGAGGATGACGGACTTCATAGAGAGCCTGAAGAGGTTTATCCTCTCAAGGGACGTGAAGTCCATAAAGAGGTCCCTGAAGCACTACGAGATGGAAGAGCACATACTCTACAACATAATCGCTGGTAAGGAGAAGGACAGGATAAAGAGGCTGAGGGAGCTGGAGAAGGAGATAAACCTGCTTACCGAACTCCTCATGAGGGGTGAGATATCCGAGGAGGAATACAGGAGGAGGATAAGGGACTTAGATAAGGAATTCTAAGGCGACCGTAAAGAAGAAGGCTATGCTCACGTACCCGTTTACCGTGAAGAAGGCCTTGTTAAGCTTTGAGAGGTCATCCGGCTTAACCAACGAGTGTTCGTATATCAGAAAGAGGGCTATAAGTATTAGGCCAACAAAGTAAACCAGACCGAGACCCTCATGCACAAGACCGAGGACCAGAAGGGAGAGGAAGGTCCCAAGGTGGAAGGCCCTCGCCACCTTTATCGCACCGCCTATACCTGCCTTGACGGGTATGGACTTAAGGCCATGAGTTTTATCAAACTCATAGTCTTGAATGGAGTAAAGTATGTCAAATCCGGCGACCCACAGGGCCATACCGAGGCCGAGGAGAAGCGCCTGTGGGGAGACCTTTTCGTTAAGGGCTACGTCCACCGCAACAGGTATCAGCAAGTATACAAGCCCTAAGACCAGGTGTGGGTAGTGGGTGAACCTCTTTGAGTAAGGGTAGACACAGAGGATCAGGATCACCAGAGGTGATAGGAGAAAGGCGAGCAAGTTTATCATAAGACAGCTTATCAGGAACATGCCTGCGGACACGATTATCAGCTTCTTGATCTCCTCCCTCGTCACCCTACCAGAAACGTGGGGCCAGTCCTTGGTCCTCGGGTTCTCCCTGTCGTAAGGTTCGTCTATCAGCCTGTTGAAGGCCATACCCAAGGTCCTTGCACTCACCAAGGCTACAAGGATCCAGAACAGCTCCCAAAGGGCAGGGACCTCCTTCATAAGTATGAGGACGCTCGCCAGAGCGAAGGGCAGGGCGAACACGGTGTGCTCAAACTTTACCAGGTCCGCGTAGTCCTTCAATTTCTCCATGGTATCATTATAGAGCCGTGAAGGTGAGGGTAGGTATAGTCGGGTGCGGCGTTGTGGGAACCGGAACAGCAAGGATGCTGATTGAGAACAGGGAAATAATAAGGAAAAAAACCGGGATTGACTTCCAGCTGGTGAAGGTGGCGGATATAGACTGGACAAAGAGGAGAGAGTTCAACGTTCCGGAGTATCTCAGGACTACAGACTACAGGGAAGTCATAGATGAGAGCGATGTGGTGGTGGAGCTGGTCGGTGGGATTGACTTCGCCAAGAGACTGATCCTTGAAGCCATAGATAAAAAGAAGCACGTTGTCACCGCGAACAAGCACCTTCTGGCCGTCTCCGGGGAGGAGATATTCCTTAAGGCGAAGGAGAGGGGTGTGAGGGTCGGGTTTGAGGCCTCGGTAGGAGGGGGCATACCTGTGATCAAGGCTTTAAGAGAGGGTCTCGTGGGCAACTCCGTAAAGGTGATATACGGCATCCTGAACGGTACAACCAACTACATACTCACCGAGATGTTTGAGAGGGGCGTATCCTTTGAGGAGGCCCTTGAGAAGGCCAGGGAGAAAGGCTACGCGGAGGCGGACCCCTCCCTTGATATAGACGGATGGGATGCCGCTCACAAGATAACGATCCTGGCCTCCCTCGCATTCGGCAGGTACTTTCCCTTCGGGGAAGTCTACGTGGAGGGTATAAGGGGTGTTGAGGAGCTTGATGTGGAGCTCGGTAAGGAGCTGGGCTACACCCTGAAGCTCTTAGCCATAGCCAAAAGGGTTGGCCCGGAAGTGGAGATAAGGGTTCACCCCACCTTCATACACTCGGAGGAGGCCCTCGCGAAGGTATCAGGGGTTTACAACGCGGTGATGATAGAGGGGGACTTTGTGGGCAGGACCATGTTCTACGGCCAAGGAGCGGGTTCGCACCCCACCGCCTCCGCTGTGGTATCGGACATAGTGGACCTCGGCGTATCAATAGCCTGCGGAAATAGGTCCGAGATAACACCCGTTGACTGGGAGGATGAGGAGATAAAGGTTAGGAGAAACTTCTACAGCAGATACTACCTCAGGTTCTCGGTTCCCGACAGACCCGGGGTCCTCGCCTCCATATCAAAGGTCCTTGCGGACTTCAACATAAGCATAGCCGCAGTTCTTCAAAAGGAAATGGTCTGCGAGATAGCCGGGGTGAGGGACGAGCCGGTTGTTCCCCTCGTGATCCTTACCCACAAGGCATACGAGCAGGACATACAGAAGGCCCTATCTGAGATTGAGAAGCTCCCCGTTGTTGTGGGAAAGCCCGTGATCATAAGGGTGGAGGAGGAGGCTGAGTAGCTATAATTTAAAGTCATGAGAAAGCTTCTCGCACCTTCTATCTTGGCGGGAGACTGGTGGAACATAGGGGATCAGATAGAGGCAACCCTGAAGGGAGGGGCCGACCTCCTCCACTTTGATGTGATGGATGGGCACTTCGTTCCCAACATAACGGTGGGACCCGAGATACTCGCCCAGATAAGGAGGAGAGTGAGCGTTCCCATAGACGCTCATCTGATGATAGAGAACCCTGACAGATACATACCCGAGTTCGTTAAGGCGGGTGCGGACTGGATCAGTGTCCACATAGAGAACAACCACCACATACACAGGACCCTGAGCCTCATAAGGGATCTCGGAGCCAAGGCAGGT
>JAJRQX010000164.1 GCA_024280065.1 Aquificota bacterium | reverse complement strand
GGGTTCCACCTCAAGATATACGGTCACGATCATACCCCTTGAGGCGGGTACGACGATGGGTGTGAACCTGATCCTCACGTCTTTTCCCGAAATCTCCCTTATGATATTCTCCATCTCCGGTCTATGCCTGTGCTTCTCAACGGAGTAGGCAAAGAAGTTCTCCTCCATCTCAGGAAAGTGGAAATGCTGTTTCGGACTCCTTCCCGCTCCAGAAACGCCAGATAGGGCATGGACCAATACCTTTTCGGGCAGTAAACCTTCCTTGGCAAAGGGTAAGAGACCTATAAGGGTGGCTGTCGGGTAGCAACCCGGGTTGGCTACCAGATTTGCTTCTTTAATAGACTCCCTGAAGATCTCAGGGAGGCCGTAGACGGCTGTTTTTAGTATGTTCGGGTGTGTGTGCTCAAACCCGTAGAACTCCTTGTATACTTCGGGATCTTTTATCCTGTAGGCCCCCGAGAGGTCTATAACCTTCTTTCCCTTTGCCAGGAGCTCGGGGACGATCTCCAAGGAAATCTCATGGGGAAGGCAGAGGAAGGCTGTGTCAAAGTCTTCATCTGGTTCTGAAACCATGGTTATACCGCCTATGTATGTGGTAGAAAGGTGGGGTGCGATCTCCTCCAGCCTCTTTCCGGGAGATGACTTTGATACAAGCTGTACGACCCTGACCTCTGGGTGCTGAGAGAGGATCCTCAGGAGCTCAAGACCCGTGTAACCCGTGGGTCCGTAGACGCAGACCTTCAGCGTTTGCTCCACCTGTATTTAGCCCTCGCACCCATCTGGGCGTACTTCTTCCTCTCCTTCTCCCTTGCGTCCCTTGTAAGGAGTCCTGCTTTCTTAAGGGTAGGCCTGAGGTCAGGGTTGTATTTGACTAAAGCCTTGGCTATACCGTACATGATCGCCTCCGCCTGCCCAGAGATCCCCCCTCCTCTTACGGTCGCGTAAACACCGAACTTACCTTCAGTCCCTGTGATCTTAAAGGGCATCATTATCTTTAAGAAAAGGGTCTCCCTCTGGACATAATCTCTCAGGTTATACTCCTTACCCGTTGAGTCGGATCTGACTATAAACTTATCAGGGTTTTCCTTCAAGAGCCAGACCCTTGCCACCGCCTCCTTCCTCTTTCCGGTTCCGTAAACGGAGTTCTCGGGGGTTATCTTAAAGTCCTTCAGCTTCATGCCTCAACCTCCAATGGTTCTGGCCTCTGGGCCTGGTGGGGGTGCTCTGGCCCCCTGTAAACCTTCAGTTTCTTGAGCATCCTGTGACCGAGCCTGTTCTTGGGTAGCATCCTCTTGACCGCAAGCCTTATGACCTCTTCGGGTTTGTTCTCAAGCATCCACCTCAAGCTCCTCGCCTTCAAACCCCCGGGGTATCCTGAGTGCCTGTAGTAGATCTTCTGTTCAAGCTTCTTACCCGTTACCCTTATCTTCTCAGCGTTCACGACTATGACGAAGTCCCCGCAGTCAACGTCAGGCTGGTAGTAGGGCTTGTGCTTGCCTCTCAGAATCTTGGCTATCTCGCTGGCGAGCCTTCCCAGGATCTTACCCTCCGCATCAACTACCCACCACTTCCTCTCAACCTGATCGGGCTTTATCCTGAAGGTCTTCATGGTCCCTCCTCTGCGAAGCGAATATTCTACTACTTTCTGACGAGGTATTCAAGGGGGTTGAGAACGGAACCGTCCTTTGCCCTCAGCTCAAAGTGGAGGGCGCATCTCCCTGTCCCGGGCTTTACCCCCACTTTGCCTATCACCTCGCCCTTTGATACCTTCTCCCCCCTCTCAACGAGGTTCTTCATGTTGTAAGCGTATATGGAAAGGTAATGCCTGTGCTCAACTATTATCATGTTTCCGTAGAGGGTAAGATCGTCCCCGCTGTAGATCACCCTACCGTCGTCAACTACCCTCACCTCCTCCCCGCAGGGCGCGTATATGTCTATACCCTTAGCCCCCTTCTTGTACTTACCTTCCACGGGAAGGAATGTGAGCCTTATCCTGTGCTTTCTGATATACCTCCTCTCAAAGGCTGTCCTGGGGACTGGTATCTTCAACCTCTGGCCTACCCTTATAACGTCGCTCTTGAGTCCGTTCACCCTTTTTATCCTCTTCCAGCTGACTCCGAACCTCCTCCCTATCTTCTCAAGGGTGTCCCCCCTCCTCACCCTGTAGGTTATGTAGATGACGTCCCCGCTCCTGCGGATCCTCCTTCCACGTTTCCCCTTTCTGGTGTAGACCTTCTTGGGAATCTTGAGCTTCTGTCCTACCCTTATCAGGTTGCTCTTTAGTCCGTTTACCCTCTTTATCTCCCGCCAGCTAACTCCGAACCTCCTCCCTATCTTCTCAAGGGTGTCCCCGGGTTTTACCCTGTATATGATGTAGCCCTTTGTCTTCTTCCTCCTCTTGTAGGGTATGCATATCCTCTGGCCCACCTTCAGATACTTCTTACCCCTCAGCTTCGGGTTCGCCCTGAGTATATCCCTTATATACAGGTTATACCTGTCCGCTATCTTCCAAAGGCTGTCTCCGGGCTTCACCTTATAGTAGGTCCTGCATTTGGCGGGAAATGCTTCACTTACCAGCAAACTAATACCTAATATCAAAACCGTGAAGAGGATCATCTGGAGCCTCCCTTATAAGCTCCATCCTGTCCACTCTTGATAACCTCGGTCCCTTCCACAGGTCCTTTAGGAAGTGGAAGATGACCTCTTCATCTCCCTCAACGAGGACCTCAACCCTTCCGTCGGGCAGGTTCCTTACCCATCCAGAAAGACCGTAGCTCTCCGCTACCCTCTGGGTGTATGCCCTGAACCCTACCCCCTGCACCACTCCTGAAAGGTAAATCCTGAGACGCATGTCCTTTATAATATTAAACGATGATGATAGACGAAGATCTCCTTAAGATCCTCGCCTGTCCAGTCTGCAAAGGAGACTTGGAATACAGAGAGGACAGAGATGTTTTAATATGCGATAAGTGTAGAGTTTACTACGAGGTCAAGGACGGGATACCCGTTCTTCTTCCTGACTCCGGAAAGCCTCTTGAAGGAGAAAGTCCCTGAGCTCCTCCTCCCTGTCCGTTGAGAAGTCCGCAGGTATGTTAAGGTCAACAACCTTCCTGAAGTGGACGAACTTAACAGGTTTCCCGTAGATCTTCCTGTAGGAGACAACCATCTCAAGGTCCGCAGTGTTATCCCCTACATAAACCGCCGAATCAGCACCAATGGTCTCTATACAAAGATGCAGGGGAAAGGGGTGAGGCTTCCTCAGGTTCTTGTCAGCAACGTCATCCTCGTCTACAGTTACGTCAAAAAAGTCCTCAAGGCCGAATCTCTCAAGGACAAACTTAAGGTCCCTTTTGGGCCTCCCCGTAACTATGCCGAGCGGGAGACCCGCTTTCTTAAGAGCCAAGAAGATCTCCCTTGAAAGGATCTGCCTTTCATTAAACTTCAGCTCTTCGTATATCTCGGTAAACTTTTCCACAAGCTCTTCGTAGTCCACATCACCGCCCAAGGTCCTTATGACCTCGTAGGTAACGTCCCAGTCGTTGTTTATGGACTTTGAGAACTTTATCTCCCTGATCAGGTCTAGGGGGACCTCCTTTTTTAGGAACTCCTCCGCTGTCCTTTTTATGGTGAGGTGATAGCTCTCCCGGACGTCAACTATCACTCCGTCTACATCAAAGATTATAGCCTTCATACCTTCTGGGAGACTATCTCCTCCGTCTTTGACAGAACGAACTTGACGAAGTTACTGGCAAGGAATGTGACGTTTGAGTTCTTGGGGTATATTATGTTGAATCTTCTCTTGACCTTGAAGCCCTTTATCTTAACAGGAACCAGATTGCCGCTCTCCACCTCCTTTATTATCAGGCCCTTTGATAGGAATGAGCATCCGTATCCGCTCTTGACTATGTTTATTATGGTCCTGCTGTTGTTGGCTTCTATCTTTATGTTGAGCCTTTCAAAGACCACACCCAGCTTCTCAAGGGCCTCCCTGACTATCTTCCT
>JAJRQX010000163.1 GCA_024280065.1 Aquificota bacterium | reverse complement strand
TTCCTCATGAGCCTCTCAGAGTAATTCATGAGCTCCCTACCCAGTCTCTCCACCTCTTCGGGACCAAACTTGTCCATGAGTTCCGTGAGCCTCCTTATACCCACAGTGTTGGCCATTATCTGGGCCTTAAGATCTCCCATCCTCTCCTCAGGGGTCCTCACGTTGCTGAGTATGAAGCTGAGAATATCCTCCCTTACTCTACCCCGCTCCACCAGCTTCACAGGGGGGATCACTATGCCCTCTTGAAAGATCTCCTTTGATAGTGGCATTGAGCCAGGAGATGCTCCGCCCACGTCCGCGTGGTGGGCCCTGCAGGCCACATAGAACCTGACCTCACCCCTGTGGAAAACGGGAGCAACTAAGGTTACATCTGGAAGGTGTGTCCCTCCCATGTACGGGCTGTTCAGGATGACCATGTCTCCCTCTTCCATGTGGACCCTCCTTATGGCTTCCCTGACCGCGGAACCCATTGAACCAAGGTGGACAGGTATGTGGGCAGCCTGGGCTATGAGATCCCCTTCTTTGGTAAAGACCGCACAGGAAAGGTCCCTCCTCTCCTTTATGTTGGGCGAGAAAGCGGTCCTCTGGAGGACTATGCCCATCTCCTCCGCTACGGAGGTGAGCCTGTTCCTGAATACCTCAAGGAGAAGCTCCATCCCTTTGAAAATTATAAGTTTTCAGACGATTAAAAGACTTTAGAAGATTATGGAAAGAGAACGGATCCTACAGAAGATAAGGTATCTGAGGAAGAGACTGTGTCTTGTCTCAAAGATCCTTGACAACATGAGGGAAGGGGTTCTGATCTTTGACAGCACAGGCATCATAAGGAGAGTGAACAGGTCCTTCCTTGAGATAACGGGGATAAGTTACGAGCTCCTATATGGTAGGGAGGTCTCCTCCCTTGACCTTAAGTGGGAGGGCTTCCCCACATTTTCGGAGGTCTTTGACATCCTCAAGGAGGAAGGAGCCTGGAAGGGTGAGGTCTGGGGGGTTCACAGGAGGGGAACCATATTCACCTGCGACGCTGTGCTGATAAAGGCGGGGGACGAGTTCCTCGGCCTCTTCCTTGACACAACTGAGAAGAGGAGCCTTGAGGCGAGTTTGAGGTCCTTGGCTTACTATGATACGCTCACAGGACTTCCTAACAGGGCCCTCCTATACGCCCACCTCGCCCACACCGTCTTCAGGGCGAAGATGAAAGGGGAAAAGGTAGGTGTTGCATTTCTGGACATAGACAACTTCAAGCTGATAAACGACACCTTAGGCCACGAGGTAGGAGATAAGCTCCTTAAAGCCTTCTCCCATAGGTTAACCTCTTCCATACCTCCCGGGAGCATGGTGGCAAAGTTCGGAGGGGACGAGTTCGTGTTGGTGATGGGTCCCCTTAAGGACATCTCCGAGCTAAGGTCAGTTATTGACCGTCTTATGAGAACCCTGTCCACCCCCTTCCAGATAGAGGGCCACAGGGTATACGTCACCGTGACTGCAGGCGTGAGCGTGTATCCCATGGACGGCGGAGATCCTCAAACGCTCCTCAGGAACGCGGACATAGCCATGCACCACGCCAAGGAGACCGGGAGGAGCACCTACAAGTTCTTTACAGCCGAGCTCAACATCAGGGTGAGCGAGAGGTTCACCTTGGAGTCCGAGCTGAGAGAGGCTATAGAGAAAGAAGAATTCGTTCTCTACTACCAGCCCCAGTTTGAGCTGGCAACCGAGAAGGTAACGGGTGTGGAAGCACTGGTGAGGTGGAACCATCCCAAAAAGGGACTGCTCCTTCCTTCCAAGTTCATACCCGTGGCAGAGGAGACGGACCTGATAGTCCCCCTCGGGAGGTGGATCCTGAGAAGGGTCTGTGTTGACGGAAAGAAACTTCTTGATGAAGGCTTTCCCCTCAAAGTTGCCGTGAACATATCCCCCAACCAGATATCCTCCGGAGACTTCGTGGAGACATTGAGGGAGATCCTGAGCGAAACAGGGTTTGACCCCTCATACCTTGAGGTTGAGATCACAGAAAGTGCCCTTATGAAGAACAAGAGGGAAGCCTCAAGGGTCCTGAACGAGCTGAAGACGATGGGCGTCAGCGTGTCCATAGACGACTTCGGAACCAGCTACTCCGCCCTCAACTACCTCAAATACTTCCCCGTGGACAGACTGAAGATAGACAGGTCTTTTATAAGAGACGTGGTGAGCGACCCGAACGACGTGGCCATAGCGACCACCATAATAGCGATAGCCCACAACCTCGGCCTGAAAGCCATAGCGGAGGGTGTTGAGACGGAGGACCAGCTCATATTCCTGAAGCTTTGGCAGTGTGACGAAGCCCAGGGCTTCTACTTCTCACCTCCCGTTACCTTTGAGAACCTCCTTGATATGCTGAGAAAGGGAAGTTTCAGGATCAGAGGTGTATGATGGTATCCGCCATCAAATAGCTTCTCTTAAGAACCTCCATAAGGTCCTCCTTTGGTATACCCAGCCTGTCCGCAACCGTCCCCATGACAGGCAGGGAGAGGGGGTCCTTTGAGGTGATTATCTCCTTCTCCTCAAGTAGGACCACCAGATCTAAGAGCTTTGCCAGGGGTGAGCTTATGTCGGTGAAAGCCCTGATCACCACATCGTCCACGTTGACCTCCCTCAGGAACTCCACAGGTCCAGTATCAAGGATCTGGTCTATTAGGGAGAAGAGTCCCACCAGGTATGCCTCGCTTGATACCTTGGGGTCCACAAACCTTGACAGCTCCTCCATCAGCTTGGCCCTTATCAGGGACCTCCTCCAGGCTATGGGGTTCTCCACTGTGGCGTAGTCGTTCATGGAGACGACGAGGACGAAGTTCCTTAAGTTCTTAAGGCCAAAGTAAACGGCGGCCTGTTCTATGCTCGTTATCTTCTTTCTCAAAGAAAAGTAAGCTGAATTTATGAACCTGAGGAGCTTGGCACTCATCCCGACGTCCGTCTCTATCACCTTTGCGAACTCGGTGGGGCTCTGGGCCGTGTTAAGGAGGACGAGGAGCCTGAGGAGGGTGCTCTTAAGGTAGGGAGCTATCTTCATCCTCCTCAGGGTAGCACCCTCGTCTATGTAGTTTCCCTGGAGGTAGTCCGCGTGTGGACCGAACCTTTCGTAGTCCCTGCTCGTGTCTATCCCGCTGATCAGGACCCTCTTCCCCATGTTCCTTACACAGGGGACCTCCTTGAGGTCCACCTTCCGTGCGTTAAACTCAACTATGTCCGCGAACTGGATCAGGTCTTCAAACCGCTCCAACAGATCACCGTGGACGGATATGAGAGCCCCCTCGGACTTCAGCTTTTCCAGAAAATCCACAGACTTGATGTAGACCGCTTTACCCATACCCACGCTGGGAGGGTATATCTTGTAGGCCATGACCTTCGGGTCAAGGATGTCAAAGACCCTAACGAGCAAGGTGTCAAAGGGAAGCCTTACGAAGACCCTTTTGCCCCCTCCCACCTTCTTCACACCGTATTCGGCGAGGGTCCTGACGGTTATGAAGGTGGTCTTGTTGGTCATCACCTCGGGCGAGATCTCAACCTCTTTGTGGTAAACGATGAAAAACTCGTAGCCTACCTCCTCCCCGTCCCTGTCAACTATGGCCTGCCTCTTCGCCTTAAAGTCCATAATATAAATATCGTCATCAGCCTTGATCACTTACAACTACTGGAATAAAATAATTTCTTGGCTTGCTGGCGTAGCTCAGTCGGCAGAGCGCGGGATTTGTAATCCCGTGGTCGCGGGTTCAAGTCCCGCCGCCAGCTTTGGGCTGGTAGGAGGGGTGGCCGAGCGGTCAAAGGCAGGGGACTGTAAATCCCCCGGGCTTACGCCCTGCGCAGGTTCGAATCCTGCCCCCTCCACCAGCTTAAAAAGCGGGCGTAGCTCAGTCGGTAGAGCAGCGGCCTTCCAAGCCGCAGGTCGCGGGTTCGAGTCCCGTCGCCCGCTCAGCCCGGGTAGCTCAGTCGGCAGAGCGCACCCTTGGTAAGGGTGAGGTCGCCGGTTCAAGTCCGGTCCCGGGCTTGTGTTAATATATTCATTTGCCTAAACCATAGGGAGGTAGGATAGGCTATGGGCAAGGAGAAGTTTGAGAGGACTAAGGAACACGTGAACGTGGGGACCATAGGGCACGTGGACCACGGGAAGAGCACGCTTACGTCTGCGATAACTTGCGTTTTAGCTGCTGGTCTTGTGGAAGGTGG
>JAJRQX010000162.1 GCA_024280065.1 Aquificota bacterium | reverse complement strand
GCATCGTCCTTATCCATGTTCTCGTAGATAGCCTTCCAAGAACCAACGTCGCTCCAGCCGGCGTTTAAGGGAACGACCGCAATGTTCTCGGTCTTCTCAAGGATGGCGTAATCAAAGGAGATGTCGGGGAGGTCAGGAAACCTTCTCACGAACTCTTCCCAGCCCAGTCTGAAGTCCGCATCTGGAAAGAGTTCACCGTAATCCTTCAACACCCTGCCCAGCCTGAAGAGGAACATACCGCAGTTCCACAGGTGGTTTCCGTCCCTGACGTACTCTTCAGCCTTTTCGGAAGAGGGTTTTTCCTCAAACCTTTCAACTTCATAACCTCCGTGTATCCTCCTGCCCAGCTTTATGTATCCGTATCCGGTTTCAGGATAGGTTGGTTTCTCACCGAAGAGGACAATATAGCCCTCCGATGCTATCTTTACTCCCTCGCGTACAGCCTCAACGAACCTGTTAACATCCCTTACCAGGTGGTCGGAGGGCAGAACGAGGACCTCTTCTTCCATAGCCTCTCCCAGATCAAGGAGGTACTTTATCCCTAAGGCTATGGCTGGGGCTGTGTTTCTGCCTGCAGGTTCCGTTATGATCCTCACCTTCTCCGCACCTATCTCCTCAAGCTCATCCTTCACGATCCACTCGTATCTTGAGCCTGTGATGACCAGCACCTCATTCTCTCCAACAAGCCTCAGAGCCCTTGAAACCGTTTCCTGAAAGAGAGACCTTTCTGAAAATATACGCAGAAACTGTTTTGGGAAGCTCTCCCTTGATAATGGCCAGAGCCTCGTTCCGCTTCCTCCACAGAGTATGATCACCTTCATACTCCAAAATTATAATGAAACCTATGAGGATAGCCCTGCTCTCAAGGTGGAACGCAACCTGCGGTGTGTCCCTGCACGCGGAACTCGTAGGAAGGGAGCTCCTGAAAAGGGGTCATAGTCTGAAGGTCTTCGCACCGGACATAGACAGTGCAGGGAGGTGGTGGCATCACAGGATGATAAGGGAGGACGAACCCTTCGTTAGGAGGGTCTATACGGAGATCTCCCCCGAAGGTGAGGAGGGTCTGATCAGGGAGGAGGAGGTCATCAGGGAATCCTTTGACATTCTCCTTGTAGAGTCATACGAGAAACTGCCCTACAGGAGCGTTGAAGACCTCGTTGTCAGGCTGAGAAAAGAGGGCATACCTTCCGTAGCGGTCGTCCACGAGGGTATGAAGGAGGAGGTGGGCTACAGCTTCGGCATCTTTGAGAAGGTTATAGTATTTGATGAGAGATTCAAAGAAGAGGTGGTGGGAGGGATCGGAGAGGATAAGGTTATCGTTATTCCATATCCGTGTCTGCCGCCCGTAAGGAGAACCAGGGAGTTCGGCGAGGGGGACAGGATAGTCTTCACCTCCTTCGGCAGGCAGCCCCCAGAAGAATACAGGGACTACCTTGAAGCCCTCAGGCGTGTACGCAGACACTACCCAAACGTAGTTTACAAGATAGTTAGGTCAGGAAGCCCGATAGAGGTAAAAGAAGACTGGGTCCTTCAGGAGGTCAAGGTCCTTGACATAGAGGGTATATACAAACTCCTTGGTGGCTCAGACGTTCACCTCCTCCCCAAGGGTGACACCAATAGGGTCGCGGTCTCCTCAACCTTCTGTCAGACGGTAGGTTCGCTGTGTCCTATAGTCTCAAGGAGGTCAAGGTTCTTCGAAGCCCTTCCCGGGGGTGAGGAGTCTCCTGTAGTCCTATACGATAGCGTGGAGGACCTTGAGGAGCTGATCGTAAAACTTATAGAGGACGAAGATTTCAGGAACAGGATAACAGAGAACATGAGAAGGTATGCGGAGGAGAACAGTGTAAAAAAGGTTACTGACAGGATAGAGGAGCTACTCAATTCTGTTCTCGTATAGTATCTCCAGGAGTTTGTCAAGCTCTATCCTCCCTATGCCTATCACAGTGTCCGCACCCCCGTAAGATATGTAAATATAGTTGTCCTTAAGACCCGCTCCGCAGGGGAAGACCACGTAGGGTCTGTCACCGTAGATCTCGTAAACCTCCCTGGGTTCCATTATGTAAAATGGCGTTACCGCGGTAAAGAGCCCTTCCTCGTTCATGAGGACCGCAAAGACCCTGTATATGCCCATGAACCTGTCAACCGCATGTATTAGGACCAAGAATTCGTCGTTCACCTTTATCGGTGGTGTGGCCCAGCCCAGCTTCACTTCAAAGTCCGCCTGCTCTTCTAAAACGGTTATGTTATCCCCTATGATTATCTCCTCAAAGTTTTCAAGATCAAGGACCTTCTCGGGTATCCTGCAGACGCTTAGGTAGAACTTGTCGTTCAGCATGTGTATCCTGTGGAAGAGGTAGAGCTCCTTGGCTTTGACTATAAATGCGTTTTTGTCGCTGATAACGAAACTCCTGAGTTCCTCCTGCATCCTGAAGACAGCTATCTTCTTCCACTCCCCGTCCTTGTAAACCGCGGTTATCGGAAGGGTCCTCTCGGTCTTGTCCTCAGGGTAGAAATAGCTCACGGTTCTGCCGCAGTAAGTTACGAAAACCTTGCCGTTTATCTCGTAAACCCTCGGGTCCTCCACCCCCCAGAAATCGTACCTGTTTGAGGGTATGATCGTGAGCTCCGCATTGAAGTTCCTTTTTCTCCCTTCAAATATATCCTCAAAGGGTACGGTGAACTCAGCCATGGCGCTCGCATACTTGTAGTATCCCAGGGTTACCCTCGCGTAGATCCTTATGGAGTCGCCTTCTATCCTCATGGAAGGGTTAAAGGCGGTTATAGGCCTCTCTATAGGATGGTTCTCTATGCTTATCTGTGAGGGCGTTATCGTGTACACCCTCTCAACTATGTCTACGGTCTCAAACCTCCTCTTTCTGCTCGCTTTATAGCTTATCTCCTCCCAGTACCTTCTGTCTACTACCATGACCCTACCTTTTAATTCGGAGTATGGTTAATATACTTTACTCGGTGAATATCTGACCCTCTATGGGTTGAACGCTTACCCCCTTCTCCTCTATGAACCTTATAGCCCTCTCTATCTCCTCAGGATCCCCGTCTATCTCAACGGTGAGCATACCTGTGTCCTGGGTCACCTTCGCGGTCCTTATGTTCAGGACAACGTTGAAGTTCTTGCAGACCATACAGATTATAGGTTCCTTCACGAGGTCCTCGGGGTATATGAGCTGGAGCCTGACCGTGTTCATCGTGGATAAGATTATAACGCTATAATCAACACCATGAGGGTCCTGGTGACGGGCTGTGCGGGGTTCATAGGCTGGAGGGTGTGCGAGCTACTTACCGACCGGGGTTATGAGGTTGTGGGTATAGACAACATGAACGACTACTACGATGTCAGGCTGAAGGAGTGGAGGGTTGAGAGGTTAAAGAGCAGGAAGAACTTTACATTCTACAGGGTGGACGTTGAGGATCTTGAAGCCCTGAGGGAGGTCTTCAGGAAGCACAGGTTTGACGCTGTGATCAACGAAGCTGCGAGGGCCGGCGTCAGATACTCCATTAAGGACCCGTGGGTTTACATGAGGACCAACGCCTACGGGACCCTGAACCTCCTTGAGCTTATGAAAGATCACGGGATCAGAAAGTTCGTTCTCGCCTCAACCTCCTCCCTCTACGCGGGACAGCCTATGCCCTTCAGGGAGGACCTGCCTGTGAACACACCTATATCACCATACGCAGCTTCCAAGAAGGCTGCTGAGGTCATCGCCTACACCTACCATCACCTCTACGGAATAGACGTTACAGTTCTCAGATACTTCACCGTTTACGGTCCCGCAGGTAGACCGGACATGAGCGTCTTCAGGTTTATCTACTGGACCATGAAGGGGGATCCCGTAGAGGTCTTCGGGGACGGAACCCAAAGCAGGGACTTCACCTACATAGACGATATAGCGGAGGGTACCGTTATGGCCCTGAGGGAGGTGGGATACGAGATAGTGAACCTCGGAGGAAACAGACCTCACAGCCTGTCGGACCTTTTAAGACTTGTGGAGAAGTTCACGGGTAGAAAGCCCCAGGTGGTTTACAGGGAGTTCCACAGGGCTGACCTGAAGGCGACCTGGGCGGACATAGGGAAGGCTGAAAAGATACTGGGCTGGGAGCCTAAGGTCGCTCTTGAAGAGGGGATTGAGAGGACGGTCAGATGGTTCATGGAAAACTGGGACTGGGTTGGGGACCTATCCCTCAGGTGATGGCCCTCAGGACGGCCTTCTTGACCTCCTCTATTATCTCTTCGTCGGTAGCCTTCGTGAGACCGAGCTCCCTGAGGATGAACATCCTGTCAACGGAACCGATCACCACAGCGAGGGCCACCTCCGGAATTAGGTCCGTGTCCCCCTTAGTGTATGCGGTTCTGAACATATCAAGGATCCTCTTTCCGGGCAGGTTGTTCTGGAAGCCCTCCTCCCTCAATATGTGGTAGACGGTCAGATACCTGAAACTGTCCGGATTCCTGAGGGCGTATCCCATGAGGACCTCAACCAGCTTGGCCACCTTATCCTTAAATGTCTTTTGGGAGAAGACCTCCCCGCTTATGAGTTCTGTCAGCTCTCCTGTTATGCGGGCGGTTATGTGCCTTATTATGTCCTCCTTGCTTGTGAAGTGTCTGTATATGGCTCCTTCCGTTATCCCCACCTCCCTCGCTATGTCCTTTATGGTCGTTCCCTTAAAACCCTTCTTGGAGAAGAGTTTTACCGCTACCCTCACTATCTTCTCCTTCGTAGGCACAAGCCCCCATCTCTCTTCTCTCCCACTCATAGAAGTCCTCCGTGAAGATCTTGATCCTCCTCTTCAGGAACTCCCTCCCTGAGAAGAGGATCTCATACTCCCTCACCCCGACCTCTTCCCCAACCCGCCTGACAAAATCCTCCACCTCCTCCCTTGACCTCCCGTGAACCATGGAGAAGAGGTTGTAGTCCCACCCAGCCCTCTCGTAGCAGTGGGAGACGCACCTGAAACCTGCAAGAAACATCCCTACGTTCCCAAGCTTTTCCTCCGGCACCCTCCATACAACCATCCCGTTGGCGGTGAAGCCAGCCTTTCTGTGCCTGAGGACCGCTGAAAACCTCCTCATAACCCCCTTCCCTTTAAGACCTCTCAGGACTTCAAGCAAGAGCGTCTCCTCAAGCCCTATATTTTCGGCGATCAGGCGAAAGGGTTCAGGTACCAGAGGGATGCTCTCTTGGGTGGCCCTTACCACCTCCCTCTCAAGGGGAGTGAGGGGAACGGGTTCAGGGTCTTCGGAGGGAGCTTGAACCTCCTCTCTCTCATACATGGATCTGAAGCTGAGGTACACACCTATCTTGAAGGTCCTCCTCGCCCTAAGGATAAGGACCTCCTCCACACCCTCACCCGCAAGGAGACTCACCACTCCCTCAAGGGTAAGCAAGCTATCCTGCGGGACCGCGAGGGTAAACCAGAGGTTAAAACTGTGGTGCCTCTCGTAGCAGTGGCTCACCCCGGGGCAGGAGCTCACCCTTCCGGCTGTCCTCTCCAGGTCTTCCGCCTTTACCCTGAAGGCTACTAGGGCGGAGTCGTAACCTGCCCTCTTTGGATCGTATATAGGCGATATCTGCCTGATTATACCCTCTTCTTTGAAACTCTTTAAGATTGATATGACCTCCTCCTCGGTGAGTTCCACAGCATCACCTATAGCACGGAAGGGTCTTCGGACTATCGGTATATGCCTCTGGACAGCTTTTAGAACCTTCTCAGCGGACATGCTCTATACCCTCCAGGGTTCTCAGGTTCTCAAGAAAGTTCCTGACCCTCCCGTGGACCTTAACGACCTCTCCTACAACCATCACCGCAGGGGGTCTGACATCGGGCGGGTTCTCCGCTGTCTCCCTGAGCGTCGTTACCACTATCCTCTGTTCCTCCGTCGTTCCTCTCTCCACGAAGGCAACCGGCTCCTCCGGGTTCCTGCCTGCGGATATCAGCTTCCTCGCTATCCTCTGCCTGTTCTTAACACCCATAAGGATCACCAGCGTGTCCACGTCTCTGAAAGCTTTCCAATCAACACCACGTTCCTTTCCCACAGCCTCATGGCCGGTAACCACGGCGAAGGAAGAGGACACACCCCT
>JAJRQX010000010.1 GCA_024280065.1 Aquificota bacterium | reverse complement strand
GCGGACGGGGAGGATGTACTCATAGGGGCTGTGATGGAGCATATAGAGGAGGCAGGTGTTCATTCGGGAGACAGTGCGGCATCAATACCCCCATACTCCCTTGATGAGGATATAGTTGAGGAAGTAAAGCGCCAGTCAAGGCTGATAGCCAAGGCCCTTCGGGTTAAAGGTCTTATAAACCTCCAGATGGCGGTCTCCGAGGGTGAGGTTTACATACTTGAGGTAAACCCGAGAGCCTCCAGGACAGTCCCTTTCGTCAGCAAGACGATAGGTTACCCATTGGCCAAGATAGCTGCAAAGATAAGTATCGGCAGAAGGCTGAGGGATCTTGTCCCTGAGGTCTTCAAACGGGTTGAGGAGGGAAGGGCCCACTTCTGCTCCGACTTTATGGATAGGGATGTTAGGCTTTACAGCATAAAGGAGGTTGTTTTTCCCTGGAACAGGTTTCCCGAGGTGGACCCTCTCCTCGGACCTGAGATGAAAAGCACGGGTGAGGTGATGGGGATAGACGAGGACTTCGGCCTCGCCTTTTACAAGGCCCAGCTTGCAGCGGGAAGCAGACTTCCACTTGAAGGGTCGGTCTTCATCAGCGTAGCGGACAGAGACAAGGAGAAGGTGGTAGATCTCGCGAAGGGTTTCGTGAGCTTAGGCTTTAGAATACTCGCCACAACGGGAACTCACAGGTTCCTCAGGTCAAAGGGTGTGCCTTCGGAACATGTCCTGAAGATATCAGAGGGAAGGCCTCATGTGGTTGACATGATGAAGAACGGAGAGGTCCACCTTGTGATAAACACACCCTCCGGTAAGAGAGAGGTGAGCGACGCCTACTTCATAAGGAGGGCGGCGGTCCAGCACAGGATACCATACACAACGACCGTGAGGGGAGGCTACGCTATTTTAAGGGCGATCCAGAGCTACAGGAAACTCGTTGAGTCAGGTGGCAGGCTCAAGATCTACGCCCTGCAGGATATCCACTGCTCAAGGGCCCTGTAGGAACTTCTCACGTTTGGTCCGCTCGCAACGAACTTAAAGCCGAGTGAGTAGGCTATCTTCTTGAGCTCCTCAAACTCCTCAGGCGGGTAATACTTAACTACAGGATGATGTCTCAGGGATGGGGCGTAATACTGACCTATGGTAAGGAGGTCGCATCCTGCCTCCCTCAGGTCTTCCATAACCTTTACGATCTCATCCCTCCTCTCACCGAAGCCGAGGATCAGGGCGGACTTGGTCGGTGTTGAAGGTTTCACCTCCTTCACATACCTGAGAACCTGCAGGCTCCTTTTGTAATCCGCTCCCCTTCTCACCTGTTCGTATAACCTGGGGACCGTCTCAACGTTGTGGGCCACAACGTCCGGCCCCTCCTCTAGGACCTTCTCAATGGCTTCCTTCTTTCCTCCGAAGTCAGGTATTAAAACCTCAACCTTTATACCGGACAGGTTCTCTTTCAGGACCCTTACGCACCTCGCGAATTGGTCCGCCCCACCGTCGGGAAGGTCGTCTCTCGTGACGGAGGTGATCACAACATACCTGAGACCTAAGACCCTGACCGCCTCAAGGACCCTGTAAGGCTCCTCAGGATCCGGAGGCAGAGGGCTTCCTCGCCTGATGTTGCAGAAGGAACATCCCCTCGTGCATCTGTCACCGAGTATCATGAATGTGGCTGTCCCTGACCCGAAGCACTCGGATATGTTCGGACACCTTGACTCCTCGCAAACGGTGTTCAACCTTGACCTTCTAAGGACCTTCTTTACCCTGTGGGCTTGCGACAACCTCAGGATGGGTTTGTAGTGCATGTTAAGATCTTAAATTAAACCTATGGGCTACGTGGATATAGAACCTGAGCAGATATACGAGTTTCAAAGCAGAGTTCTTGTGGATGTCAGAAGTCCGAAGGAGTTTGAGGAGTTCCACATACCGGGAGCTGTGAACGTCCCTCTATTTGAGGATGACGAGAAGAGACTGATAGGCTTCATATACAGGACTAAGGGGGAGGAGGAGGCTAAGAGGATAGGTCAGGAGATAGCCCTCTCCAAGATAAAGGCTCTCGTGGAGAGGGTAAGGGAACTGAAAGAGAGGTTCGGTAACGTCATAGTTTACTGCTGGCGGGGAGGTATGAGGAGCAAGGGTTTCTGCGAGGCCATGGCAAAGTTCGGTGTGGAGACTTATAGGATAAGGGGAGGCTACAGAGCATACAGGCGGTTCATACTGAAGGACATGGAGAGGATTCTTGAGAGGGTGAACCTCATAGTGCTGACTGGAAAAACAGGTGTGGGGAAGACGAAGGTCCTGAGAATCTTGAAGGATAAAGGTCTCCCCGTAATAGACCTTGAGGGGCTGGCGATGGACAGGGGGTCCGTCTTCGGAGGTGTAGGTATAAGGGAGAAGGTGTCCCAGAAGATGTTTGACGCCCTGCTTTACGAAGAGCTAAGGAGCATAGGCGAAGGTTACGCCTTCACGGAGGATGAAAGCAGGTGGATAGGAAACGTGCACATACCTGAACCTTTCTGGAAGAGGAAGTCTGAGGGTATCTATGTTGAGATAACAGCCTCCTTAGAGGTAAGGGTAAGGAACATTCTTGAGGACTACACATCCGAGAAGGGTTGGGAAGAGGAGGCGAGACAGTCCATACTCAGGATAAGGAAGTATCTTGGACCTCAGAGGTTCAGCTATCTTATGGAGAGGTTTGAGGATAAAGACTACGAAGAGGTTGTGAGGTTCCTCATAGAGGAGTATTACGATAGAAAGTATAAACAGTTCGGAGAACCCGTGTATACGGTTAGTGCGGACGACCCGGAAGAGTGTGCGGAGAGGTTGAAGGAGCTTTACGAAAGGCTGTCCCATGAGAGTGAGATTCAGGATATCCCTGTTCAGAAACGGTAAGAAGCTCTCAAGGGCGGACCTATCCTCCGAAGAGGACCCGTTGATGGTCGGTATCCGCTATGTCCTTGAGTTCAAGTATCTTGAGGCCACCAAGTGGTTTCTCATAGCGGAGGACTGCTGGGAGAAATTCATGCTTCTTGGCCTGATCAACATAGCTCTGGGTCAGGAGGACCAGGGGGAAGAGTTCCTCGGGCAGGCGGATAGGTATCCAAGGAAGACGGACCTGAATATAGTCCTGGAGATACCGGAGGAGAACCTTAGGAAGGAAGTCAGGTCACCAGAAGACGTTATTATTTAAACTTATGGAGGTTGTGGACAGGGTAGTTCAGGCGGGCAGGTCAAAGATACTCCTCGTGGTTCTGGACGGGATCGGCGGTCTTCCTGTGAAGGATGGAAGGACGGAGCTTGAGCTGGCGAAGACACCCAACCTTGACCGCCTCGCCAGAGTCTCGGCCACAGGTCTTCACATACCTGTGGATTACGGTATAACACCGGGAAGCGGACCGGGACATCTGGCCTTGTTCGGATACGACCCCTTGGATCACCAGATAGGAAGAGGTGTCCTTGAAGCCCTCGGTCTGGGGCTTGAGGTAAGGGATACGGATGTAGCGGTTAGGGGGAACTACGCAACGGTGGACTACAGGAACGGGAAGCCGATCGTCGTTGACAGAAGGGCTGGCAGGATTCCCACTGAGGAGAACAGAAGGCTGACTAAGAAGATCGGGGACGAGATAAAGTCCATAGACGGCGTTGAAGTTATGGTAGCCCCGGGAATGGAACACAGGATAGCGGTCCTATTCAGGTTTCCGGAGCCCCTTCCGGAAGGAAGCGACAGGGTAACGGACACGGATCCACAGGCAGTGGGCAGGGAGCCTCTGGATCCCTCCGGTCTTACCCCTCAGGCGGAGAGGGTTGCAAGGGTGGCGAAGGAGTTTGTAAACAGGGTTGCGAAGATACTGAGGGAGGAGGAGAGGGCTAACTTTCTTCTTCTCAGGGGTTTCTCCCAGAAGCCGAAGCTGAAGACCATGTATGAGAGGTTCGGTATAAGATCCTGCTGTATAGCTGTCTACCCCATGTACAGGGGACTTGCGAGCCTAGTCGGTATGGAGGTCATAGACTTTGAAGGTAGCTCCATTGAGGACCAGATAAGGGTCCTGAAAAAGGTATGGGAAGATTACGACTTTTTCTTCCTGCATATAAAGAAGACGGACTCTTACGGTGAGGACGGAAACTGGGAGGCTAAGGTCAGGGTCATAGAGGAGTTTGACAGACTCTTGCCTGAGATACTTGAGCTAAAACCGGACGTCCTCGCAATAACAGGCGACCACTCCACACCCTCCCTTCTGAAGGGCCACTCATGGCACCCGGTTCCTCTGCTGATTTACTCTAACTACGTCCTCGGAGGAACCTCTTCTAGGTTCACGGAAAGGGAATGTCTTAAGGGCGAGATAGGTATCATACCTGCCAAAAAGATCATGAACCTGCTCTTGGCCAACGCTCTGAGGTTGAAGAAGTTTGGAGCGTAGCATGGAGGTCAAGGCCTTCTACTGGAAGGGTGATCACCTGCTCCTCCTCGACCAGAGGAGACTGCCCTCGGAGGAGGTATGGCTGGAGCTGAGGGACCACCTTCAGGTGGCTGAAGCCATAAGGGGCATGGCGGTAAGAGGTGCTCCCGCCATAGGTTGTGTTGCAGCTTACGGATACCTGCTCGGAGTGAAGGCAGGTTATGACCCGGATGATGTTAAGAAAACCCTTGAGAGGACCAGGCCTACAGCCTACAACCTCTTCTATGCCCTGAGCAGAATGGAAAAGGCCCTTAAGGAGGGAAGGGACCTTGAGGAGGAGGCAAGATCCATAGAGAAGGAGGACTACGAGGCAAACTTAAGGATAGGTAGCTTCGGAAATATCCTGATACCGAGAAAGGCCAGCATCCTCACCCACTGCAACACAGGAGCACTGGCTACCGCCGGCTGGGGAACCGCTCTCGGTGTTATCAGGACCGCCCACAGGTCGGGTAAGGAGATCCACGTCTGGGTGGACGAGACGAGACCTTATCTCCAGGGGGCGAGGCTCACAAGCTGGGAGCTTCTAAAGGAGGGCATACCCCACACACTCATAACCGACTCAACCGCCGGCTTTCTGATGAGGTCCGGCAAGGTTGATCTCGTTATCGTGGGTGCTGACAGGATAACCGCGAGGGGAGACGTGGCCAACAAGATAGGCACTTACACTCTTTCCGTTCTTGCCAAGCACCACAACATACCCTTCTACGTCGCCGCATCCACCTCCACATTTGACCTGAGCGTAAGCTCCGGCGAGGAGATACCCATAGAGGTGAGGTCCGAGGATGAGGTCAAGACCTGCCACGGCATATCCGTAGCTCCCACAGGAACGCCCGCTTACAGTCTTGCCTTTGACATAACACCCGCGGAGAACATAACCGCCATAATCACCGAGAAGGGAGTGATACAGCCGGTTACGGAGGGGAACATAAGGAGATGCCTCTCCTGAGCGTCCGGATGAGGGCCTCCCTTGGGGGCAAGCATGTCTCCGGGGCTGAGAGGATAGT
>JAJRQX010000161.1 GCA_024280065.1 Aquificota bacterium | reverse complement strand
GTGATAGGCTACTACAGACCCATCGCCAGACGCATAAGGAGGGTGGACAGGGACAGATTTGTATACGAAGGCGAGGAGAACTACTGGCAGGGGGGCAGGAGGGCGGACTGGGTTACCAGGAAGAAGGTGCTCCTGCAGGAGCTTACGGAGGCCTCCCCATGGGACTGAGGATAGGGAGCTTTCTGACCTCAGCCAGGGAGGTTCCGGGAAGGTGGAGCTTGGTGGTCTTTCTTAAAGGCTGCAACTTCAGGTGCAAACACTGCTACAACTGGAGGCTGGTGACGGGCAACGAGAAAGCGGAGGTGAGTAAGGAGGAGGTCATCTACGAGGTAAAAAACCAGCCCTTCCTTGAGTGTGTGGTGGTGTCAGGCGGAGAGCCCACTGTGAGCCCCCTGGGGGAGCTAATAGACCTTATATGCTGTATAAAGGAGGTGAGACCCGATGTAAAGGTCAGGGTGGACACCAACGGCTCAAACCCTGAGGCCATGAAGGAGCTTAAAGGGTTGGTGGACGGCTTCGCTGTTGACATAAAATCACCCCTTGAGAGACCCGACCTGTACAGATACACGACAGGAACAGATGTAGATACCGAGGCCATAGAGGAGAGCATCAGGATAGCGGACGGCATGTCCCTTACCATATACAGAACACCTAAGTATCCATGGCTTGAGGAGGGGGACATGGCCCTGATAGAGGGGTTCACCAAGGGCCTCAGGTCTCCATGGCTCCTAAACGAGTTCTTTGAGGTCCCTGACTGTCCCTTCAACAGACTTTAAAAAAGGACACCTCGCCCCCTGCCTGCTCTTTCTCTTTTTAAGCTCTTCCTCTATCTTTTTAATTACCTCCAGTTTCCTCTCGTAGGTGCAGTAATCGGGAGAGATCAGGGCGGGAGGTTTGGCCTCAGCGGTCAGCCTGTGGACCACAACCTCCCAGGGCAGGACCTCAAGCATGTCCGCAGCGTATCTCACATACTCCTTAAGGGTGAGCGTTCTGAACTCACCCCTTTCAAGCAACTTATGGAGACCTGTGTTCCTCATGACGTAAACAGGGTGTATCTTTATTCCGTCCACTGGAAGGGAAGCTATCAGCTTGGCTGTCTCTATGAAATCCTCTTCACCCTCTCCCGGAAGACCCACTATCGTATGGACACAGACCTTAAGACCGAACCTTTTCGCCCTCAGGACAGCATCCACAAGATCGGATACACCGTGCTTCCTGTTTATCCTCTTTAAGGTTTCAAAGTTTGCGGACTGAAGACCGAACTCTATCCAGACCTCAAGGCCCTTTTCCTTGTAAGAAGCGAGAAGTTCAAGGACCTCATCGGGGGCACAGTCCGGTCTCGTTCCCACGTCTATACCTACAACACCTTCAAACTCAAAAGCTGTGTCATACAGAGACTTAAGGTAGTCCGCATCTCCGTAGGTGTTCGTGTAAGATTGGAAGTATATAAAGAACCCTATCCTTTCACCGTAGCGTTCCCTTGCCTTCCTTATTCCCTCGGCTATCTGTTCCCTGAGGGGCATCCAGGGAACCAGATGCTCGGGTCTTGAACCCTTGTAGCAGTATATACAACCGCCTCTTCCCTTCGTACCGTCTATGTTCGGGCATGTGAGAGGAAGGGCCACCGGAATCTTCTGGACCCTCCTCCCAAAGGTCTCCTTTGCGTAAAGCCTGAAGAAGTGGATCACCTCCATGGTAAGATCAAATTTATGATTAAGTCATCATGAAATCCATGGTCTTCGTCCTCCTGTCCTTGAAGCTCCTATGGGCGGTAACCTTCTACGGAGAGACCCGCATCCTCTGGGGTATACCCGTGACCGTTCTCGCCTACGGGGACAGGGACCTGGTTTTCAGGGCTGTTGGGGAAGCCTTCTCCGAGATCGGACGTGTGGGGGAGAGGTTGAGCTACTACCTGCCCGGGAGCGATGTATCAAGGATAAACAGGTCCGCAGGTATAAAGCCCGTGAAGGTCTCAGAGGAGACCCTTGAGGTCATAAGGACAGCCCTTGAGGTCTCCCGTATAACCGGGGGAGCCTTTGACCCTACCGCGGGACCTCTTATAAGGCTCTGGGACCTCAGGAGGGGTATCGTGCCAAACCGGAAAGACATTGAGGAAGTTCTGAGGAAGGTTGATTACAGGAAGGTGAACTTGGACGTGGAGGGAAAGATGGTATTCCTTGAGGAGAAGGGCATGGAGATACACCTGGGCGGTATAATCAAGGGCTACCTGACGGACAGAGGGATTGAGGTTTTGAAGAAGAGCGGTGCGGTGGCCGGTCTCGTTGCGGTGGGAGGGGACGTGAGGGTCTTCGGAAGGAAGCCCGACGGGAGACTCTGGCGTATAGGCATAAAGGACCCAAGGGGTGAAGGTGTATTTGCTGCATTAAGCCTGTCCGACGCGGCTGTCTCCACCTCCGGGGACTACGGGAGGTTCTTCATCAAAAACGGTAAGAGATACCACCACATAATAGACCCCAGGACAGGCTACCCCGCCAGAGGACTTATGAGCGTGACTGTTATAGCACCATCCTCGGCCTTTGCGGACGCCCTGGCAACGGGCCTTTTCGTTCTCGGTCCTGAAAGGGCCCTTGAACTCCTTAAAAACCTCAGCCTTGAAGGTATACTGATCACCTCTGAAGGCAAGGTCATCATAACCCCGGGCATCAGGAGGAACTTACGCCTCCTTAAGCCGTCTGTGGAGGTAGAGACCTATACCGATGGATATGAGGAAGACCGCAGGCGGTAGGGCGTATACCCTTATGGGTGTCGGTGGCTCAAGTATCAGGTAATACCAGGCGGATACTGTCCCCTTGACGGGTTCCCTTTCTCCCTCCTGTCCGTCAAAGACAGATACCGCGAAGGGTATGAACCTGCCGGGTTCAAAGACAAGGTCCTCCCTGTCACCTGTGTCCAACTTCCTCACGAACATAACCCTGTACAGGCCCTTATCGTAGTGATAAGAAACCCTCACATCACTCCCCTCCTGATACCTTATCCTGTCGGGTCCCTTGGCTATCAGCTCCTTAGCCTCTTCTTCTGCTGCGGACCATCTCCAGATATACATGGCCCTCTTCCTGTCACCTATGACAAAGTGAGGCTTCTCAGGACCTTCTGAGAGCTTTTGGGGGAACTTAAGATAGAGAACGTCGGGAGGAAGCCCGTCCTGACCTGTGTTCTTCTTTCTGTCGGACCACTCAAGGAGGATCGCTACCTCCTCATCCGTATAAACGCCCCTTATCCTGACGTTCGTGAGCACTGGTGTGAAGTTCCTCGGCTCTATGGTTACCTGACCCGCCATCGGTAGGTCAAGGTAGTCCACCTGGTCCCAGATGGGGTCCTTCGGACCTTCGGGTATTCTGTCCACCTTTACGAACCTGATCGAGGGTCCGAGCTTCCTCTCAAGGAAGAGGGACCTAACATAGCAGGCTATTGACCACCTTTGCTCGTCCGTAAGGGAGTCAAGGTAGGAGGTCATCGGCGTCCCGTCTATACCTCCGGTTATGGTTATGTATATATCCTTAAGGCTCGTTCCCCTCCTGAACTCCCACGGGTGCGTGTGGTTCACCGGGTATATCTTGTTGCCCCAGTCGTCCTTGAACTTGGGTTCCCATATCTTCTCACCGTCTCCCCTGCCCGCGAGACCGTGGCAGTCTATACACTTGGCCTCGCCGTGGTATAGCTCCTTACCCAGCTTTATCATCCTTTCATCACACTTGGGAACTGTCCCAACCTTAACGATCTCTATGTCCTCCATGTCTTCAAAGGCATCCTCCGCAAAGGTTTTCAGATAGGCCACAAGATCCTCTATATCTTTGTCGCTCAGCCTTTTCCAGCCCGGCATGGTGGTCCCGTGGAGACCCTCCCTTATGGTCCTTGCTATGTCATCGTCAAGGGGAGGCATACCCGAGACCGTGGTCTTGAACTTGTAAACGCCCACGGTAAAGTCCCTGGGCTTTGGGAAGGAAAAGTTCTCTGCGTACCCCTTGCCGTCGCCTTCATAACCGTGGCACTGAGCACACCACTCATCGTATATCCTCTTACCGTTTTCTATGTCAGCGGAGAAGGACAGTGTTATCAGGAGAAAAATGAGTCCGACCATCCCACCACCTCCTCACCAGGTCCTCGGCTTGTTGCCCGAAGCTTCGTATATGTAAAGGATCACCTTCCATATGTCCTCCTCGGAGAGGCCTATGTCTTCAAAGGCTGGCATAGCTGAGTCCCATGGGGTTGAGCCGTCCGGGAGGCCCTTCCAGCCCTTGGCTATCCTCCAGAAGACGAAGGACTCAGGGAGCTGGGCTATGGTGTCCGTTCCCCTGAAGGGGAGGGGTCTCGGGTTGAAAGCGTCCGCGAAAAGGCCGTTCCCGTCAAGGTCGTCCCCGTGACAGAAGAAGCAGTTCTGGTAGTAGATCCTCTTACCCTCTTCAAGGTACTCCTTGAGCTTGTCCGTCTCCTTCCTCAG
>JAJRQX010000160.1 GCA_024280065.1 Aquificota bacterium | reverse complement strand
CCCTGAGGGGCTTTACCCACAGGGTGATACCTGATAGGATAGAGGCAGGAACCTTAATGGTAGCCGCGGTTGTGACGGGAGGTGAGGTCGTCTTAGACAACGTGAACCCGAACCATATGGAGGCGGTGATCAGGAAACTGGAGGAGTCCGGGTGTTCTGTGGAGAGGCTATCGGAGAACACCCTGATGGTCAGGCCAGGGTGGGGACGGAAACCTGTGGATGTGATCACGAGCGAATATCCAGGCTTCCCAACGGACATGCAGGCCCAGTTTACAGCAATGTTGGCGGTTGCGGAGGGAAGATCCAGGATCGTTGAAAACATATTTGAAAATAGATTCCAGCATGTTGCCGAACTGAACCGTATGGGAGCGAACATAAAGGTAAGGGGAAGAGAGGCTGTTGTTGATGGGGTGGAGAGGCTCTCAGGAGCTGAGGTTTACTCTACGGATCTCAGGGCTTCAGCCAGCTTAGTCATAGCCGGCCTCGTGGCCGAGGGGACTACCCTTATAAGGGACATACACCACCTTGACAGGGGGTATGAAAAGCTGGATGAAAAGTTGAAGAGGCTGGGAGCCAAGATAGAGAGGCTCCCGTCTCAGGTCACTTTATCTGGACCTTAGCCTCCTTTGTGACCTTCTGCTTCGGTATCCTGAGCTCAAGGACGCCGTCCCTGTATTCTGCCTTGGCCTTTTCGGGCTTGACATCCACGGGTAGTGGGACTATCCTCTCTATTCTGCCGTAGAACCTCTCAACCCTGTGAACGTTTTCTGTCTTCTCTTCTCTCTCCTCCTTTCTCTCCGCCTTTATATGGACCGTGTTCTCCTTGATGGTGACGTCTATGTCCTCCTTCCTGACTCCAGGTAGCTCCGCCTTGACCACCACCTCCGAGTCGGTCTCATACACGTCCACAGGCGGTGAGAGTATCTCCTCTCTGTCAGCGGTCGGGAAGACGTCCTCAAAGATCCTGTCAAGCTCCCTCCTTATTCTCTCAAGCTCCGCAAACGGGCTCCAGAGAGTTATCCCTCTCCTCATGGCTCTCACCTCCTTTACAAGATTTTTCATATATAATCTTAGTCCGTTATTATCAAGTTGTCAAGTCCCCGATCTCCACACCCACAGCACCCCTTGAGAGCATGAGGTCTATGGCCCTATCGCTGTCACCCGGGTTCACATCAACGCCTCTTATGGCGTCCAGGAGCAGAAAAGCCTGGAAGCCTAAGTCCAGAGCTCCGAGAACTGTGTTCTTCACGCAGTAATCGGTGGCCACACCCCCTATGAACACCCTCCTAACTCCCCTCTCCCTAAGTAAGCTCTCAAGGACGGTCCCCTGGAACCCTGAGTAGGCGTCAAAGTCCGGCGATGTTCCCTTTGAGATTATAAACTTGTTGTCAGGGGGCATCCTGAGGTCTTTATGGAACATAGCTCCCTCCGTGTTCTGGACGCAGTGAGGGGGCCATATACCTCCGTATCCTTTGAAGGATATGTGGTTCTCAGGGTGCCAGTCCCTTGTGAAGAAGACAGGAAGCCCCTTCTTCTCAAAGATCTCTATATACTTGTTCAGAACCGGAACCACCTTATCACCTTCCGGAACTGGGAGGGCACCCCAAGGCATGAAGTCGTTCTGGACGTCCACCACTATGAGGGCGTCCACATCGCTCACCTTTACCCTCATCTTCCTCACCTCCTAAAGCTCATATTAAAGACAACGGGTATCTCTTTCCATATCCTTATCTCATACAGGGAGACCCTGCAGAGGTAGGCCTTTACGGGGAACCCTATACTGTGGAACCTTTCAAGTATGCGTCCGAACTCATGGTCCGTCTCATAGTTGGGGGAGAATATCTCTGCGTCCTCCCTCTGAACTATGAAGACGACCGCAGGAAGAAAGCTGCTGGACAGCTCTATAAGGTCCTCCACGTGCTTCTTTCCCCTCTCGGTGGGAGCGTCCGGAAACAGTGCGATTCTGTCTCTCACCAGGTTCACGGACTTGGTTTCAACAAGGACCTTACCGTCCAGGAGGAGGTCAAACCTGGACCTCCCTACCTTGGGTTCTCTCTTTATGCTCTCCGCCCTCCAGGGGATGCCCCTTTCACGTATGTACTCCTCTAAGATCATGGGGGCCATGTGGGAGTCCACACATACCAAGCTCTTTTCGGACTTTACAAGGACTACCTCGCAGTCGTACTTCCCGGATCTCCTCTCCTTAAGGTAAACCTTCGCTCCGGGAACTAGAAGTTCTCTTAACCTACCCGTGTTCCTCAGAAGGGCCATTTTAATACTGCCTCCGAGGTTCACCGAGCATACGAACCTGTTTACCCTTTCCACGAAGATACCTTCTTTAAGGGGCGGGAAGGTCATCAGAATTTCTTTATCTCTATGCCGTATTTCTTGATCCTGTAATCAAGTTGCCTGAGGGTGTAGCCGAGCAGCTTGGCGGCTCTGGACTTCACGTAGCCCGTCTTCTCAAGAGCCTCTATTATCTTCTCCTTTTCCGTCGTCTGGATCTTCTCCGGCAGGTTCTGGAGAGACTCGGTGTGGTTTCTCCTCCTGAAGGCGAGAATGTGAGGGGGTAGGTCCACGGTTCTGACGGTTCCCTCGTTCATAACCACGATCCTCTCTATGGTGTTCTCAAGCTCCCTAACGTTTCCTGGCCAGTCATACTCCATAAGGTGTTCCATCGCTTCGGGAGCGATCCTTACCCTCTTTCCGTATTTCTCGTTGAACCTCTCAAGGAAGTGCTGGACAAGGACAGGTATGTCCTCCTTCCTCTCCCTCAGTGGTGGGATGTGTATAGGGACCACATTCAGTCTGTAGTAGAGGTCCTCTCTGAACCTTCCTTCCCTGACGAGTGCTTCAAGGTCTCTGTTTGTAGCGGCTATGATCCTCACGTCCACCTTTATTACCTTCTCGCCTCCTAAGTGTTCTATCTCCTTGTCCTGGATCACCCTGAGGATCTTGGCCTGCAGGTAAAGGGGCATGTCCCCTATCTCATCAAGGAATACGGTCCCCCCGTCGGCGAGCTCAAACTTACCCTTCTTTGATGTG
>JAJRQX010000159.1 GCA_024280065.1 Aquificota bacterium | reverse complement strand
TACGAGACCCTGGAGTTCCTCGGAGACGTCCTTCTCAACTTCCTTATAGTGGACATACTCGTTGAGGAGTTCCCCGAGAAGAGGGAAGGGAGCCTGGCAACTTTAAAGGCCTACCTCATAAGCGAGGAGTTCTTCTACGACCTCGCAAAGGACCTTGGCCTTCCTGACTACATACTTATAAGCAGGGGGAAGAAGAACGCATCCATAGTAAGTGATGTCTTTGAAGCCCTGTGGGCAGCTGTATACATAGACAGCGGAAGGGATTGCAATCTCGTAAGAGATATTTTCTCAAAGCTGTTCAGAGAAAAGATCCTCAACGTCGTCAAAAACAAGAAGGTTAGAAAGGACTACAAGACGATGCTTCAGGAGATAACTCAGAAGAGATGGAAGGAGAGGCCTACATACAGGGTTATAAGCGTTGAGGGGCCGGAACACGCCAAGATTTTCACCGTTGAGAGCTCAATAAGGGAGTTCTCCGCTATAGGTAGGGGAAGAAGCAAGAAGGAGGCGGAACAGGAGGCAGCCAAGAAGCTGGTCAGGATACTTCAGGAGAACGGTCTCTGATCAGGTCAAGGTTTATCAGGAACTCCTCCGCTATCTCCCTCCCACCCTCCCTGACCTTGTGACCGTTCCTCAGGACGAACACCCTCCCAGCGAGAAGGTAGGCCTCCAGAGGATCGTGGGTAACCAGAACCACAGGTATGTCCAGGTCAAGGTTTTTAAGGAAATCTATTATCCTGACCTTTATCTCAAAGTCCAAAGATGAGAAGGGTTCGTCCATAAGGAGGGCCTTTGGTCTGTACGCGAGGGCTCTTGCTATAGCTACCCTCTGTCTTTCCCCTCCCGAGATCTGGTGGGGATACCTGTCCTGAAGGTCCTTTATACCGAACCTCTCCATAAGGTCTTCCACGTACACATCCCCTTGGGACTTTCTCAAGGCGAACTCTATGTTCTCCCTAACGGTCAGGTGGGGCAGCAGGTTGTGGTCCTGAAAGACTATCCCTATCCTCCTCCTCTGAGGTGGGAGGAATACACCCTTGGAGGTGTCCATGTAAAGCTCTCCGCAACAAGTCATGTATCCCTCATCGGGCCTTTCAAGGCCTGAGATCACCCTCAGGACCGTGGTCTTCCCGGAACCAGAGGGACCGAGTATGAGGTTGAAGCCCACCTCAAAGACGAACTCTCCCTCCACAGTTATGGAAGGAAAGACCTTCCTGAAGGTCAGATGTATCCCGTCACCCATCTTCTCCTGAAGGACAGTATAAGTAGTAGTGTAATCAGCGAGACGGAAAGGAGCAGGATGGATGCCCTGTGAGCCTCTCCATATCTTAAGGCCTGAACCTCATCGTATATGTATATTGACAGTGTTCTCGTCTCACCCGGTATGTTCCCCCCTATCATCAGGACTACTCCGAACTCACCCATGGTATGAGCGAAGACTAATGCTGTGGCGGTTAGGATCCCCCTTGAACTGAGGGGGAGGATGACCTTAAGGAAGGTCTCAAGACCCGAATAGCCGAAGACGTAGGCGGTTTCTATGTATCTCCTGTCCACACTCTGAAAGGCTTCTTTGATCGGGAAAACACCAAAGGGTAGTGAGTAAATCAAAGAACCCAGAACGAGGGCTTCAAAGCTGAAGAGTAAGGGCCTGCCGAAAACCGTCTCCAGAAGGCTACCCACCGGGGATGCGGGAGACAGCATGTATACGAGGTAGAAACCCAAGACGGTAGGCGGTAGCAGGAGGGGAAGCAACAGGAGGGCCTCAACGAATTCCTTACCCCTGAACTTCCCGTAGGCGAGCAGGTAAGAGATGCCCAAGGAGAAGATGATAAGTATGGCTGTTGTTACCAGGGATAGCTTCATGCTCAGGAGAAGTGCCTCAACCATCGCTAACCTCCAGGCCGCTCTCCCTGAGGATCTTCTTGGCTTCCTTGCTTCCCATAAACCTTAGGAACTCCCAGGCTACCTTTGAGTTTTTCCCTCTAAGGGTCAAGACCATGCTGTGGACTACTGGTTCGTATAGGTGTTCGGGCACATGTATGTATCTTCCTTTCCTTAGATTCTTAACCATGGAGAGGGCGGTTATGCCTACCTCAGCAGCACCGGTGATGACGAACTGAACTGTCTGGGAAACGTTGGCTCCGTAGACCACTTTGTCCTTCACCCTGTCCCATAGGCCGGACCTCTTGAGGAACTGAACCGCAGCCACCCCGTAGGGGGCGTGCTTTGGGTTGGGCAGGGCTATCTTTTTCGCCCTCAGTATGTCCTTCGGCTCCTTAAACTCTCCTTTTGTGTAAAACAGGACTATCCTGCCTTTCCCATACTCAAGGTAGCTATCCTTGAGGGCTAATCCCTCCTCTATCAGCCTTTTCGGGTAATGAGCGTCCGCGGACAAGAAGACCTGATATGGAGCACCACCCTTTATCTTGGCGAACAGGCTTCCCGATGCGCCGAAGGTTATCCTCACATCCACCCCCGGGTGGTTTTTCCTGAACTCCCTCACCAGCTCTGGAAGGACACCCCTAAGGCTCGCTGCAGCCGCTACGTAGAGGGTTTCGGACAGGACCGTGCCTACTGTGATGAGGACCAGAAGGAAGACCATAATATTAAAGGTAGCCCCTCTCCCTGAAGGAGATGTAGCCTTCCTCTGAGATGATAATATGGTCTATAAGCTCAAAACCCAGGATCTCACATGCCTCCCTAAGCCTCTTGGTGAACCTGATGTCCTCCTCGGAAGGTTCAGGCGAACCCTGAGGGTGGTTGTGGGCTATGAGGATCCCATAAGCGGCGAGCTGAACAGCCTTTAACATCACCTCCTTTGGCTGGGCCGTGAGCCTGTTCACCGTTCCGATAGCCACCACCTCCTCACCTATAACCCTGTGGCTCAGGTCAAGGTAGAGGGCTATAAGGGTCTCCCTTTGGGATGTAAACCTGGTCCTCAGGAACCTGTATGCGGTTTCGGGACTGAGTATCCTTAGGTCTCCTCCAGGTCTCTTTATCCTCTCCGCTATCTCAAGTAAGGCCTTTATCTGAAGGGCCTTGACCTCTCCTAGACCCCTGAACCTCCTCAGCTCCTCTAAAGACATATCCCTCAGCCTTCCCCACCCTTCTCTCAGGACCTCCCTTGAGAGAGTGATGACGTCCTTGTCCTTAGTTCCCGTTCCGAGGATAACAGCAAGGAGCTCCTCGTCTGAGAGGGCTTTTGGACCGAACCTCTTCAGCTTCTCCCTGGGCCTGAGGTCCTCGGGTATGTCCCTGATCCTTTTAGTCCTGTATCTCATCTTAACTTCTCAAGGAGGACCTTCCTAACCCTCCTCTCGTCGCTTGATATTACCTTAAACCTGAAATCACCCACCCTCACCTCTTCCCCTTCCTTCGGGACCCTACCCAGTAAGAATGAGAGCAGTCCTCCCACCGTACTGTAGTTCCCTTCGGGGACCTTCAGACCCGTTATCCTCTCAAGCTCGTTCACCTCCAGCTTCCCCTCCACTATCCACCTGTCCTGGCTTATCTCCTTTATCAGGTCCTCCTCTCCCCTCTCCGTCTGTATACTTCCTACTATCTCCCTGAGTATATCTTCAAGGGTAACTATACCTATTATCACACCCCTCTCATCCACCACGACACCTATGTGTTCCTTCCTCTCCCTGAAGGTCTTTACAACGTCCGGAAGGAAGGTATACTCTGAGAAGACAACTATATCCCTTATGTATTTCTGGATCGGCTCCTCTGGTTTGGCCCTGAGGAGATCGTAGGCACTGACGTAGCCCACGATCTCGTCAACCCTTATCCTGTAAACTGGTATCCTTGAGTATCCGCTCTCCTTTATCTTCTCTATAGCCTGAGAGACGCTGGCGTTCTCGGAGATCATAACCGTCTCGTAGAGGGGTCTCACTATCTCACCAACCCTCCTGTCTTTAAATGAGATTATGTTTGATACCATGAGACTTTCGCTCTCGGTGAAGGTCCTCTTCTCCCTTAAGAGATCAAGTATGTCCTCCCTCCTTATGCTGGTTCTTTTCTTTGCAAACCTGCTTGATACCGCCCTGCTCACCACCTTTGATAAGACCAAGAAGGGCTTTAGGGGGATCCT
>JAJRQX010000158.1 GCA_024280065.1 Aquificota bacterium | reverse complement strand
TTAAGGGGGGGAGGATGGCCAGGAACATCCAGACAGGTCTTCTCAACAACTACGTTATGTTCCTGCTCACGGGTGTTGTCCTCATACTCGGTATAATGCTTTATGCACTTGACAGGGTGAAGGGGTAGCCGGGAATGGAGATCTATCAAACTTCCTTCCCTTTCATCACTGTGTCCATGCTGATCCCTGCCCTCTTCGGGGTGGCGGTACTACTCTTGAGTGAGAGACTGTCCAAGGTCCTTGGGGTGATAGGTTCTGGACTGACATTCCTTATTTCCCTATGGGTTGTATACCTCTTTGACTACTCTAAAAGCTCTGCGGTCCAGTTCTACGAGGAGTATACGGTTCTTGAGGAGCTTGGGGTGAAACTCTCCCTGGGTCTTGACGGCCTTTCCCTCATCATGTATCTGCTCACGACCCTTGTCTCCCTCGTGGCGATACTCTGGTCCGTCAGGGACCACCAGATAAACTTCAGACTGAAGGAGTACTTTTCAGCCTTCCTCTTCTCGGAGAGCTTCCTGATAGGGGTCTTTACCAGCTTTGATCTTATAGTCTTCTATGTCTTCTACGAGCTCGTCCTCATACCCATGCTATTCGCTATAGGCATATGGGGGTATAAGCTCAGGCTCTACTCCGCCTACAAGTTCTTCATATACATATTCGTCTCCTCCCTGTTCCTCCTGCTCGGTATAGTCTCTACCGCTGTCCAGCACTACAGACTGTTCGGTGAGTTCTCCTTCAGTTACTTTGACCTTCTCAGGAACACATACCCTCTCGGGCTTGAGATATTCATATTCCTCCTCTTCTTCATAGCCTTCGCGGTGAAGACGCCTTTGGTCCCCTTCCACACCTGGTTACCGGACGCCCACGGGGAGGCTCCGACCGCAGGATCCGTTGTCCTCGCCGCCATACTCCTGAAGATGGGAACCTACGCACTCCTGAGGTTTAACGTTGGGCTGTTTCCAGAGGCGACCCTTAACCTTATGCCCTTCATGGTCGCTATAGGTTTGATAACAATAATCTACGCATCATGGATGACCATAGCCCAGAATAACGTTAAGCGTTTTGTCGCCTACTCCTCCGTGTCCCACATGGGTTTTGTGGTGACGGCTATGTTCCTTTTGAACATGGAAGGTTTCAGGGCATCCGTCATAGAGATGTTCGCCCACGGACTGACGAGCGCGGGGCTGTTCATGATGGCGGGCTTCATATACAATAGGCTCCACACCTTCAACATGGAGAGCCTGAGGGGTTCGGTCAAGTTCATGCCCGTCTTCGCGGTCATAACCGCTCTTACCGCCTTCGCTGCTATGGGTCTTCCGGGAGGCTCCTCCTTCTGGGGTAAGTTCCTGACGGTTCTGTCCGCCAGGGAGTATTCCTACACCTTAGCCCTTTTAGTGCTCGTCGGAGCCTTCTTCAGTGCGGCTTACGTTCTATACATGGTCAAGACCCTCTTCCTGGACGTCAGGGAGGAGAGTATACTTATACACTTTAGAGACATAAGGGGCTACAAGCTCTTTTCCTTTATAATGCTTATCGTTCCCATACTGCTGGTCGGGTTCTTCCCTCATCTGTTCTTTAACATGTTTGAGGGTTCCATAAGCCTGATACTTAGGAAGTTCACAGGTCTGGAGTGAAGAGAGATGGACATAAGGGAGATAATAGGTGAGATACAGATACCGAACGTCCTCGCCTTCCTGCCTGAGCTTATCGTCCTTATAACCGCCTTTACCCTGTTTACTCTTGACCTGATCCTGTCAGCACCGAAGAAGAGGGTTTTCCTTCCTACAATAAGCGCGGTGGGCTACCTGATATCCCTGATGTCATTCACTATATCCGTTAACCACAGAGGGGATACCTTCTACGGGACCTTCACCAACGACACGCTTGGAACCCTCGTCAAGGTCTTTGAGGTTGTGGTTACCCTAACGGTCCTCGCCTTCGCCCAGAGATACTTCACCCACAGAAGGTCCTTCTACGGTGAGTTCTACTATATACTAGCCTTCACCCTTTTAGGTGCCATGATCCTGGTCTCCTCCTACAACCTGATAGTGGTCTACGTCTCCCTTGAACTCGTTTCCGTCGGCTTCTACATACTGACAGCCCTCCTGAGGGGATCCTTCGTCTCTAAGGAGGGCGCATTCAAATACCTGATCCTGGGAGGCCTATCCATAGCCCTGGCATCTTACGGCGCTGTGTTCATGTATATATACTCGGGGTCCATAGACCTTAGAGAGATACTGACCTACGGTGGTGAGGATGTACACTACCTGATACTCGGTCTTATCCTATTTCTGGTTGGTTTCGCTATAAAGATAGGGGCTGTTCCCTTTCACTTCTGGCTACCCGACGCCTACCAGGGTGCACCCACACCCGTCACCGCACTCATGGCTTCGGTGGGTAAGCTCGCCTTCTTCATACCTGTGGTCAGGATAATGCCCCTTCTGGAAGATAGGTTCTCCTTCGCCTGGATGGTAACCGTGGGTGTGATCGCGGCTATAACTATGCTTTACGGAAACCT
>JAJRQX010000157.1 GCA_024280065.1 Aquificota bacterium | reverse complement strand
TTCAGGACCCTTGAGGACCTCTCCGACCAGCATATAGAACAGGCCCTCAACATACCTGTAAGGCTCATATACCAGATGCTGCTAAAGTAGAACGTATAATATATGTATGGTAGAGACGGAGAAGCTCATAAAAGAGGCTCTCACCTTTGACGACGTCCTTTTAGTCCCGGATTACTCTGAGGTACTTCCCCACGAGGTTGACGTGTCCACCTACATTACCCCCAAGATAAAACTGAACATACCCATAGTCTCCGCAGCTATGGACACGGTCACAGAAGCAAGGCTTGCCATAGCTCTCGCCAGGGAGGGAGGCATAGGGATAATCCACAGGAACATGTCCGTTGAGGAACAGGCCAAGGAGGTAGAGAAGGTAAAGAAGTCCGAGAGCGGTATGATCCTTGACCCCGTGACCGTAAAACCAGAAGCCACGGTGAAGGAAGCCCTCAACATAATGGAGAGGTTCAAGATATCCGGTGTCCCCGTTGTGGATTCAGAAGGCAAGCTGGTAGGCATACTCACCAACAGGGACCTCAGGTTCGTCCAGCCCACCGATTACGACAAGCCCGTTTCTCTCTTCATGACCAAGGAGAACCTGATAACCGCGGAGGAGGGTGTGACGCTGGAGGAAGCGACCGCCATATTCCAGAAGTACAAGATAGAGAAACTTCCCATAGTTGACAGGGAGGGTAGGATAAAAGGGCTCATAACCATAAAGGACATAGTAAAAAGGATGCAGTATCCGAACGCCTGCAAGGACGAGATAGGAAGGCTTAGAGTAGGTGCAGCGGTGGGAACAGGAGAGGACACCCTTGACAGGGTCTCCGCCCTCGTTGAGGCGGGCGTTGACCTGATAGTTATAGACACCGCCCACGGACATTCCAAGAGGGTTATACAGACCCTTGAAAAGATAAAGGCTAATTTCCCGGATCTTCAGGTGGTGGCGGGAAACGTGGCTACAGCGGAAGGGACGAAGGCCCTCATAGAGGCTGGTGCGGACGCTGTTAAGGTAGGTGTGGGTCCTGGCTCTATATGTACCACAAGGATAGTGGCAGGAGTAGGTGTACCACAACTGACCGCCATAATGGAAGCTTACAGCGTCGCAAGGGAGCACGGAGTTCCCATAATAGCGGACGGGGGTATAAGGTATTCGGGTGACATAGTGAAGGCCCTCGCGGCAGGTGCTAACGCTGTCATGCTCGGAAACCTACTCGCCGGAACGGAGGAGTCTCCGGGCGAGACGATATACTATCAGGGCAGGGCTTACAAGGTTTACAGGGGTATGGGCTCCCTCGGGGCCATGAGCTCAAGGCTGTCTTCGGACAGATACGGTCAGGACAGGATGGAAAAGTTCGTCCCGGAAGGTATAGAGGGGAGGGTTCCTTATAAGGGCAAACTCAAGGACGTTGTCTTCCAGCTGGTGGGAGGTCTCAGGGCTGGCATGGGCTACACTGGGGCGAGGAACATAAAGGAGCTTCAGGAGAAGGCCAGGTTCGTGAGAATAACCTGGGCGGGATACAGGGAGTCACATGTCCACGATGTCCAGATAACTAAGGAAGCTCCAAACTACTGGGTGGAGTGAGATGGCGTTCAGGGAAACGGATCTTCCGGGGGTGGGTAAGAGGTATACCTTTGAGCTGGAGGAGGGCGTTGAGCTTACTCTCGTTATACACAACACGGGTAGGAGGGAGCTTTACATAATTGAAGGTGAGGAGGAAGAACCTACCTGTGTTATATCCCTGACGGAGGAACAGGCTAAGGAGTTGGGTTTCCTGCTTGCAGGAACAACGTACCAGCCTATAGCTCCCGAAAAGATGGAGGTGATCCTTAAGGAGATGGTCATGGAGTGGGTGAAGGTGAAGGAAGGGGCTAACATAGCCAACAGAACTATAGCGGATGCCCAGATAAGGAAGAGGACGGGAGCTTCCATAGTTGCTATAATCAGGGGGGAGGATATGATAGTGAGTCCAGACCCTTACGAGACCACCATAACACCCGGAGATGTCCTTGTAGTTGTGGGGACAAGACAGCACATAAAGAGCTTCCTGGACTACTGCGGTAGCTGTTCCACTTAGGCTATGGAAAGCTCACACCTTCTGATCCAGATAACCCTCCTCTTCGTAATAATGTTCCTCACAGCTCGATTTTTAAGAAGGTTCGGCGTTCCCGCCATAATCTCCTTCATGCTGGTAGGTTTCCTCGCGAAGGGCTGGATAGGTGAGGAAGGCGGTGAACTCCTTGAGCTGTTCAAGGAGGCCGGGATAATACTCCTCTTCTTCTTCCTCGGTCTTGAATACTCCTTCGAAAAGCTCAAAGGTATGGTAAACATATGGAAGCCGGGAATCATAGACCTTCTTTTTAACTTCGTTCCCGTGTTCCTCATAGCCCTCGCCTTCGGGTTTGACCCTGTAACTGCCCTCATAATAGCGGGTGTATTTTACCCCTCCAGCACTTCCATAGTTGCCAAGCTCCTCATGGACTTCAGAAGGCTAGCTTCCCCGGAAGCAGACCTTCTCATAGGGATCCTGATATTTGAAGACCTTGTGTCCATAATACTCATATCCCTACTGACACCCATGGTTGAAGCAGGTGGTTTTGACCTGAAAGAGCTACCTATCAGCGTTATCAAGATGGCGGGCGTTCTCCTGTGCTTTTACCTGATCCACAGGTTCCTGATCCCAAGGGTTCAACGGTGGCTTGACAGGGTCTCTGAGGATGAGAACTTCGTCTTCTTCCTGCTCGGACTCCTCCTATTCGTCGGCGTTTCCTTCAAGGAGTGGGGTCTTTCAGAAGCTCTTGGAGCCTTTCTCATAGGTGTCCTCGTCCCAGAGACTAGGGTTATGGAAAATATAGAGCACCACCTTTCCGCCTTTAAGGAGCTTTCTATAGGCGTCTTTTTCTTCTTCTTCGCCTACGAGAGTGAGATAACGGTCCCAGAGAACCTGACCTTTCTGATACTGATAGCTGTGCTCGGTGTTCTCCTGAAGGTAGTTTCCACCTACCTGGGGGCTTACGC
>JAJRQX010000156.1 GCA_024280065.1 Aquificota bacterium | reverse complement strand
TTGTAAACATCCGCTTACATTCTACCAGAGAGTCTCTCTGAAGACAAGAAGAAATCCTAAGATCAGAACACTTAGGGATACTACCCTCTTCATGGTGTGAGTCCCGACCTTTCGTGATGCCAAAAGACCAAGGTAAACCCCCAAGGGGACTGTGATGGGAGCGGGGAGTATCATCATAGGGTCAAAGGCAGTGAGTCCACCTTCCCTCAGGTAGAAGACCGTCCTGAGTATTATGTTGGAGGTAAAGAAGAGGGTAAGCGTAATTTTAAAGGTGTCCTTACACCTGCAGACCTGATTGAGGTAAACCACAGGGGGAGGCCCACCCATGCCTATTAAACCAGCAAAGAACCCTCCCAGAAAGCCAAAGGTAAAACCTGTAAAGGGTCCCTCCTTTATCCTCCATCTTCCCAGAAGACCTGTCTGGACCGTAAGGTCGTAAACACCAAGGGTGAGTATGAACAAACCTATCGCTATCCTGAGGGTGTCCTCCCCGAGCATGAAGAGAACCTCGGTTCCAAAGAGTATCCCCGGGACCGACCCTGACACAAGGGTCATCAGGTTCTTAAGGTCTGGTCTCTTCCTTATCAGGAACAGGGCGATCGTCCCCACGCCGACCAGATTGACGAGGGTTGAGGACACTACCACAGCTCTCGGGTCGTGGTACAAGGAGAGGATGCCGACTATGAATATGCCTGCTCCGAAACCGGTAAAACCCTGAAAAGCCCAGGCGATCAGGTATACGAGGGAGTCAAGAACATATATCACAGTTCTCTTCTGAGGCCCAGCAGACCTTTGATGAAGTTAACCACACCTCCCGTCTTCTTTTTGTATTCCTTCCTTAAGGTTTCCAAGGAAGAGGCTATAAAACCGCTGACTGAGGAAAGGACCTTTTTGTCCTCTATGTCCTTACTATACATGAACTCCTTGATTATGTCGTTTATGGTCTCAAGGGTCTTAACGGCCCTGTACAGGGACTCCTCCGATTCGGTGTTTACCCTGTTTATACTCTCCTTCAGCACCTCACCTATACCCTCAACCGCGTAGGAGAGGCTTCTGTTCGCCACCTCTTTGTCTGTAGGGTATGAGGTATAGATCTCAAGAAGCTTGGCCCTCAACTTTAGCCTGAACTCCATGAGGTGAGTCTCAAAGGGGTTCACCGTGTCTATGTCATCCATGAACTCCTTCACCATCCTTACAACAGCGTCCTCCATGCTGAGTATCCTGTCCATGGCTGTCCTCCTCCAGGGATCTGCCTAATTATAAAATTAACTTTAAATGAAAGATTTCCTTGAGTTCTTCGGTTTCAAGGATGACCCCTTCAAGATAACCCCTGATGCGAGCTACTTCTTCCTCTCCGAGTCCCATCAGGAGGCACTCTCCTCCCTGAAATACCTCCTTGACTCGGAGGAGGGATTCGCGGTAATAATAGGAGAGCCTGGAACCGGGAAGACCCTCACCGTCAGGAAGTTCACAGATGACCTCCCCGAGGACGTTGAGTTCGCTTACATACTGTTCCCAAACCTATCTCCCGAGGAGCTTTTTGAAGCCATACTTGAGGACTTCGGTATAAAGGCGGAAGGAGAAAACAAGAACAGACTTTTCGCAAGGCTGAGGGATTACCTCATAGAGAAGCGTAAGGCTGGAAAGAGGGTCCTGATAATAATAGACGAGGCCCAGAACCTGCCCGTAGAGACCCTTGAGGAGCTGAGGATACTGTCCAACCTGGAGACTTCCGACCAGAAGCTCCTCCAGATAGTACTTCTGGGACAGCCCGAACTTGAGGAGAAGCTGAACTCAAGCGAACTGAGACAGCTAAGGCAGAGGATAACAGTCTTCGCAAGACTCAGAAACTTCACGGAAGAGGAAACGAGAGCTTACATAGACTACAGGATAGCGAGGGCGGGAAGGGGAAACGTGAGGATCCACCCTAAGGTCTATAAGCTCGTTCACAGATACTCTCTCGGGATACCGAGGCTGATAAACATACTTATGGAGAGGGCTCTGATGGCTGCCTTTGTGGACGGGACTCACGAGGTGAGGAAGAGCCACCTTGAGAGGGCCGCGGAGAGCGTGGGTATAAGGATGGAAGGGAGGAAAACGCTCCTGAAACCGCTGGTCTACACAGCCTTCGCGGTGGTCGCGGTCACGGGGGGCGTATACCTTCTGAACGAACAACTTATCAATCAAATCGTCCCCCGTAGTATTGAGGAAAATAAGGTGGTCGCGGTTCCCTTTCTCAACGTAAGGCAAAAGCCTGACCCTGACTCCGAGGTGGTTTACGTCCTCAGAGAAGGGGATAAGGTCCTGATCCTGGGCAGGGGCCCTGGGACCTGGGTCAGGATAAGATACTCGGGAACAGACTTTGATGTTGAAGGCTGGGTGAACGGAAAGTATTTAAGGTAGAAGCTTGACAGGTATGAACCTCACGATTAGCATAGAGGTATGGTCTTTGAAAGGGCTAAAGGTTTAGTGAGAAAGGTTACCCTTGAGCTTGTCTACGAAGTTGTAGATGAAAGAACCAGAGAGATAATCCACAAAATTGAAGAGCTTGAAAGAAGAAGAGAAGAAGACTTCAGATACCTAAACCAGAGAATTGACCAGCTCAGTCAAAAGATTGATACGGAAACAGGCCAACTCAGACAGGAAATGGGTCAGCTAAGACAGGATGTGAAGGGAGAGATAGACCAGCTCAGGGGTGAAATGGGTCAGCTAAGACAAGAGATGGGACAGCTAAGACAGGAGATGAACCAGCTGAGGGAAGAGATAAAGAGGCTTGATGAGAAGATTGACACACAAACAGCCCAGCTGAGGCAGGAAATTAACCAGATTAATCAGAAGATAGACAGCATCCAAAACCAGCTAAATCAGAGAATAGACACGGTTATTCAGATGCTATCTGAAATACTGAGAAGTGGATAAGTGGTCTTTAAAAGAGAAATTGCCTCTTAAAAAATTTAGCATAACATTTTAATCATATAAATTACAATTGGAATCTATCCTGACCCTGCAGTTGGAGAAGTTATTAGACCACTCCACATTCCACAGATCGCAGAAGTCAATGGAACATAAAACTGAAGTGCAGTCATCATCACTGTATATCGTGTAAGTTCTACCTAAATAAAATCTTGTTGCGTTCGTGATAGCGGTACAAGGAGTTCCCATTGTATCAGTATAATAGAGATCAGCACCACCTGTCTCGTCAATATCAATACCATTTGTAATGCAGGATGGATCAACAATTCCCTGATTTATAGTAATCTGGAATGGCTGGGAGTATATCTGACCACAGGTATCCTGAACCTGAACTGTGAAGTTGTATGTACCTGGATAATCAACAACATCAGAACCAGTTATAAAGCATGTGGCAGTAGTGTTTCCTGTGCAGAAACTGATACCATGTGGAAGGGTTCCCGAAGTAAGAAACCATGAGTACGGACTGCCACCACCGAGCGCTGTTATAGTACCAGAATAGGCTTCGCAAACCTGTCCGTTGGAGAGGGTGTTGGCAAATCCTGTGAGAGGAGAACAGCTGATAATAACCGAGTAACTACCAGACACCGTCTGGGAGGGAGAACAGCTGTCCCTGAAGGTAACATTAAAAAGGCACGTTCCAGGTGCCGTCGGAGTACCGGAGATGACAGCTCCTGAGGATGTGCAAGTAATGGAGAGCCCATTGCACGGCGCGGTAGGATCGCACTGGGTATTGTGTATGGGGGTTGCCCGCCCGTTACAAATATATTTTGGAAAAAGGATGTGCCAACGGTAGCGTTGAATGTCGTTCCGCTGGCAGGAGCGAGATAAAGTGCGGGACATCCCCCTCCACCCCCACCTCCAGGACTGCAGTCTGGGTCTTTTACAGTTAAAGAAAACCCTTTTGAATCTGAAATAGAACAGGATGTAGAAATCACAGTGAAATTGACAAGAGTTTCAGAACATCCTGAATCTGTGGGAGGAGTTCCCGTAAGCTGTCCTGTTGAGGAGTTTATACTGAGCCAGGAGGGATTCCCGGAGATCCCGTAAGTGTAGCTTCCGCTCCCGCCGGAAGAAGCTATGTAAACACCAAGGGTTGAGTAGTCAGTTCCTTCCCATGCCTCGGGCAAAGGCGGTGATGTTGTTATCTCAACAGGCTTTGCCCTGACGAGCAGTGAAAAGTCCTGAACGTCGTACGGCTCATCAGGGTCGCAGAGGTTGTCGTTGTCAAGGTCAGCACAGACGCAGATGTTGTTGAGTAAAACCGTGCTCTGACAGGAAGATAAAACACCGGGTGGAGATGAGTTGTCCTCATCTGCGGTTCCGTGGAGCCTTCCCGTGTCCCTCTCAAGGGTGAGCCAGCCTCCCGTACCGAAGGTCCTTGAAGCTGAGCTTATATCACACGTCCCTCCCGAAAAGATGCCCCACTTGTTGTTTTTGCCTCCCTGAGCCTGAAGGTACGTATCAAAGGGGGAGTCCTCCTTAACCGCACCGAGATTAGGGGGTGTTGTTATGGAAACGGAAAGGGAAGGGCAGTCCGCGAGTTCTTTCAGTTCGTGGAGTGATACCCACCTGACTATATCGTCGTAAGGTTCTGGTCTGTTTAGGTCCGCTGTGTAATCGTCTATGCCTGGGGTTCCGTAAGCATAGATCTTTAGTGTAATACCGCTGTTCGCACGCATTATTATTACGGGTGTTGTTGACACTGGTGTGAGCGAGGTGTCCCCCGTCTGAAGGTTGTGGTTTCCGTTTCCGCTCACTATCAGAAACGCAACGTTGCTTACCTCCTGATCGTATGTGGAACAAGTAGAGTCCCTACATCCCACCCTTACAGTTATGTTGGTTGAAAGCTCATCGCATATTGAAGTTGAGCTGTCATCAAGGTTCCCGCTGAATATGTAAATGAGGGGTTTTCCGTAAGAGTCTGCGAGGCTCCTGAATGTGTTCTGAACTTCGGAAACATTTGCGGGCAGTCTGCCGTTGGCTGTTGCAAACCCTTTAACCGCTTCAACGTTTGCATCAACTATCTCTCTGCTTTCGTTGTACTTTACCCTCTTTATCAGGACTCCGAGTATCCCAGCACCTATACCGAGAAGGATCCCGAGGACTATAAGAACTACCGCAAGCTCTATGAGGGTCAGCCCCCTGCTGTTCCTCATTCCCCGAACCCTAAGAACCTTAAGAATTTTAACCTTTCCTCCGCTAATCTCTTGATCTTCGGATCTATATCAAGGTCCTTTAAGGAGCTGTATATCCTGTATGCCTCCCTGTAGCTTCGCGTGTAGTCAAGGAGGCGGGCGTAGTTGTAAGCAAAGTAAGGGTTGTAAGGGTCCTTGGAGTAAGCGGTTTTGTAGTTTCTGAGGGCTTTTGCGTAATCTCCCAGCTTCTCGTAGGCGTATCCGAGGGCGAAGGAAAGTGCTCCCTTTTTATCTAAGTGAGTGTATTTTTTAGCAAGCTCTATAACCTCCGCAGGTCTTCCCATTCTTGAAAGCTCCATAAGGTAGGTGTAGACGAGGTTTTCCTGGGGGTTCTCTTCAATGACCCTTTCCGCACAGGCAAGGTCCCCTAACCTGACGCAGACCACTATAAGGTTGTTTGCAACCTTCTGTGTTTTCATAAGGGAGTAGGTTTTCTCGTAATACTCCCTGCTCTTTATGAGGTTCCCCTCCCTGAAGTACCTGTCGGCCAT